>CAYPDO010000227.1:0-7229 GCA_964409495.1 uncultured Bordetella sp. | reverse complement strand
GCAGCTGGCGGCGCGCGATGTCCAGCAGGTTGGCGGCCACGCGGGCATGGTGGGCGGTGGCGGCGGCCACGGCACCGGCCGCAGCCTGCGCCTCGGGCGTGGCGGCCTGAAAGCCGCCCAGTGCCGGCATCACCCGCTCGCGCAGGAACAGCGTGGCCGCCTCGGTGATCTGTGCGGGGCTGGGGGCGTCATGCATGGCGGGCTCCGGTGGCCGGGCGCTGCGGATTGGCCTCGGGCACGATCAGCGTCAGCAGGTCGATCTCGGCCTCGCTGGCGCGGCGGCCGATGGCGGCTTTCTCCACCTCGCGCTCGGCGCCGGTCAGCCAGGCCTGCAGCATGCTCTCGCAGATCACGCCCCACTTCAGCGCGCCAATCACGGTCCACCAGTGGATGCGTGCGCGGTCGGCCTGGCCACCGGCCGATTCATAGCCGGCCACCAGCTGGTCCAGCGTGCCGAAGCCGCCGACCGGCAGGTCGAATTGGCCGAAGCGCCAACTGGGCACGCACAGCCAGCCCAGGTCTTCCATCGCATCGCCCACATGGGCCAGCTCCCAGTCGAGCACGCCGTGCAGGCCCTGCGCGTCGATCATCAGGTTGCCGTTGCGGAAGTCGCCGTGCACCAGCGCAGGTGTGGCCGGATCGGCCGGCAGGCGCTCGGCCAGCCAGCGGAAGGCCAGCTGGAACACCGGCCGCACGGTGGCGTGGCGGGCATGCCAGTCGCGGTAGTGGGCCAGTTCGTCGGCCGGGCCGGCGCGGCGCAGGCCCAGCTCGGCCGGCACGGCGTCGGCGGGAACAGCATGCAGCCGGGCCAGCGTCTGGCCGCATTGATAGGCCAGCGTTTCGCGGGCCGTGGCCAGGCTGGGGTCGGTGACGATGCGCCGGCCCAGGGTCTCGCCCTGCAGGCGTTCCATCACGAAGCCGGCGCCCAGGGCATCGGCCTCGGTCAGCACCTGGTGGATGGCCGGCACCGGCACGCCGTGGCGCGCGGCCAGCGCGATCAGCGCGGCCTCGGCCGCCAGGCCGGCATTGGCCGACGAGCGGTGGTGGCCGCCCGCCGGCGAGCGGCGCAGGATCAGGTCAGTGGGCGCATCGCCATCGACACCGAGCGTGAACGCCCAGGTCTCCTGGCTGGCACCGCCCGACAGCCGGCGCAGCCGCGTGATGCGGCCGCCCAGCGTGCGGGCCAGGCCATCGGCCAACCCGCCGGCGGGGGACTCCGTGGCGGGGCTGGTCATCGGCCGGGGCTTACAGGCGCTCGACGATGGTCACGTTGGCCATGCCGCCGCCTTCGCACATGGTCTGCAGGCCGTAGCGCTTGCCGGTCTGGTGCAGGGCATTGACCAGCGTGGTCATCAGCTTGGTGCCCGAGCCGCCCAGCGGGTGGCCCAGCGCGATGGCGCCGCCATTCACGTTCAGGCGCGCGGGGTCGGCGCCCAGCACCTTCAGCCAGGCCAGCGGCACCGAGGCGAAGGCCTCGTTGACCTCGTACAGGTCGATGTCGTCGATCTTCATGCCGGCGCGGGCCAGGGCCTTCTGCGTGGCGGCGATCGGGGCTTCGAGCATGATCACCGGGTCACCGCCGGTCACGGTCATGTGGTGCACGCGGGCCAGCGGCTTCAGGCCCAGGGCCTTCAGGCCGCGCTCGTTGACCACCATCACGCCGGTGGCGCCGTCGCAGATCTGGCTGGCGCTGGCGGCGGTGAGGCGGCCGTCTTCCTGCAGCAGCTTGACGCCGGCGATGCTCTCGTAGGTGGCATCAAACCGGATGCCTTCGTCGGCGGTGTGCAGGCTGCCGTCCTCGCTGTAGACGCCTTCCTTGTCCACGCGCTTCATGGCCACCGGCACGATCTCGCCCTTGAAGCGGCCGGCCTCGGTGGCGGCGATGGCGCGCTGGTGGCTCAGCAGCGCGAAGCGGTCGAGTTCCTCGCGGCTGAGCTCGTGCTTCTTGGCCAGCATCTCGGCACCCATGAACTGGCTGAACTCGATGCCGGGGTAGCGCTGCTGCATGGCCGGGCTCATGTAGAAGCCGAAGCCGGCCTTGCGCGCCAGCGTGCTGGGCAGGCCCATGGGCACGCGGCTCATGCTCTCCACGCCGGCGGCGATCACGCAGTCCATGGTGCCGGCCATCACCGCCTGGGCGGCGAAGTGCAGGGCCTGCTGCGACGAGCCGCACTGGCGGTCCACCGAGGTGGCCGGCACGCTCTCGGGCAGCTTGCTGGCCAGCACCGCATTGCGCGCGATGTTGGTGGCCTGCTCGCCGGCCTGGCCCACGCAGCCCATGATCACGTCGTCCACCGCGGCGGGGTCGATGCCGCTGCGGTCGATCAGCGCGTTGAGCACCTGGCCCGCCAGGTCAGCGGGGTGCCAGCCACTCAGGCGGCCGCCCTTGCGGCCCCCGGCGGTGCGGGCGGTGGCGACGATGAATGCTTCGGACATTGCAGATCCTTTCAAGAAGCGAGGCAGTCTCGGCAGGCCTCGGTCAAAACCCAGCGACCGCCGCGGATCCGGCTCTGCCGGTCCGCTGGCGGTGCCCCCTTGAGGGGGCGCGCGTCAGCGCGTAGGGGGTGGGCGAGTTAACGGGGGGCCATGCGGATGGCGCCGTCGAGACGGACGCTTTCACCGTTGAAGTAGCCGTTGGTGATCATGGTCTCGGCCAGCTGCGCGTATTCATCGGGGTTGCCCAGGCGCTTGGGGAAGGGCACGGACGCCGCCAGCGCGGCCTTCACGTTGTCGGGCGCGCCCTGCAGCAGCGGGGTGTTGAAGATGCCCGGCAGGATGGTGTTGATGCGGATGCCTTCGGCCATCAGGTCGCGCGCGATCGGCAGCGTCATGCCCACGATGCCGGCCTTGCTGGCCGAGTAAGAGGCCTGGCCCATCTGGCCATCCACCGCGGCCACGCTGGCCGTGCACACCATGGCACCGCGCTCGCCATCGGCCAGCGGGTCCAGCGTCAGCATGCCGGCCGCCGAGTGGGCGATGCAGCGGAAGGTGCCCACCAGGTTGATCTGGATGATGCGGTCGAAGTTGGCCAGCGGAAAGTGCTTGATCTCGCCGGTGGTCTTGTCGCGGCTGGCGGTCTTGACCGCGTTGCCGGTGCCGGCGCAGTTGACCAGCACACGTTCCTGGCCAAGGGCCGCGCGGGCCTTGGCGAAGCCGGCGGCCACCTGCTCTTCGCTGGTGACATCCACCTTGCAGAACACGCCGCCGATCTCCTGGGCCAGCGCCTGGCCGGCGGCCTCGTTCAGGTCGAACAGCGCCACCTTGACGCCCTTGGACGCGAGCCGGCGCGCTGTGGCGGCACCCAGGCCGGAGGCGCCGCCGGTGACGACGGCGGTGATCGACGAATCGAGTTGCATGGGGCAGATCCTTGAATGGGCTGATCGGGATGTCGGGGCGGGCTTGACGCGTGCGGACTCGGCCAAGGCCGGGCTTGGGCGCGAGTCTAGGCAGCGGTCTGGCCGGCGGCCATCGTCGGAAGCGACGAACCGCTGCACGCTCGCCAGGGCTGCCGCGGCCGTGCGCAGCAGCCCCGCCTGCCGGCCTGTCACGGCAGCGACAGGGGCTGGCTGCGCGCCTTGCTCTGGCCGCAGAATGTCGGGCTGCCCGAGACCCGATGCCTGCCCACCCGTTCGATCACACCAGCGATGCGCCGCGCGTGGCTGCGGCGTCTGGCGCGCCGCCGGCCGGCGCTGTGGCGCCCATGCCGTCCGGCCTGGCTGCCCGGCTGCAGGCATCGGGCCGGCGTGCTGCGATGGTGCCGCGCGATGCCGTCACCGAACGCGTGATCGCCGCCGGCGCCGTGAAGGTGGTGCTGGTGCGCGCACCGGCCGGCTTCGGCAAGACCACGGCCATGCTGCAGCTGCGCGAGCGGCTCGACCAGGCCGGCGTGGCAACGGCCTGGCTCACGCTGGACCGCGCCGACAACGACCTGCCACGCTTTCTGGGCAACCTGGGCGCGGCCGTGGTCGGGCTTGACCGCCACGAGGCCCGGCCGCTCGAGGCGCCGCTCGATGCGGTGGCGGCGCTGGCCCACGAGGGGCCGCCGTTCGCGCTGTTTCTCGACGACTTCGAGCGTGTGCAGGAGACCGCGGTGCTGGGCCTGGTCAGCGAGATCATCGACCGCCTGCCGCGCCGCGGCCAGCTGGTGATCGGCTCGCGCAGCCTGCCGCCGCTGGGCCTGGGCCGGCTGCGTGCGCGCGGCCAGCTGCTGGAGATCGATGCCGAGGCGCTGCGCTTCACGCTACCCGAGGCGGTGGCCTTCTTCGAGCTCACCCAGCGCCGCGGCCGCGAGGCCCTGGCCACCGCCACCGTGGCCCGGCTGCATGGCAAGACCGAGGGCTGGGTGGCCGCGCTGTGGCTGGTGTCGCTGGCGCTCGAGCGTCATGCCGGTGGCAGCGATTTCGTCGAGCGTTTCTCGGGCTCGAACCGCGCCGTGGCCGACTACCTGGCCGAGGACGTGCTGGCCCACCAGCCGCCCGACGTACGCGACTTCCTGCTGCGCACCAGCATCTTGCGCCACCTGTCGGCGCCGGTGTGCCGGGCCCTGCTGCCGCGGGTGGACTGTGCGCGCATGCTTGAGCGCCTGGAGGCCGCCAACCTGTTCCTGTCGCCGATCGGCGAGGCGTCGAACAGCTACCGCTACCACAGCATGTTCGCGGCCTTTCTGCGTGCGCAGCTCGAGCGCGAACACCCCGACGAGCTGGCACGCCTGCACCTGGCGGCCTCGGGCTGGTACGAGGCCCAGGGCCGGCCGGTGCCGGCCATCGACCATGCCATCGACGGCGGCGACCATCCGCATGCGCTGAGCCTGCTGGCCCAGCACGCCACAGCCTTTCTCGAGCAGGGCCGCATGCGCTTGCTGGCGCGCTGGTTCTCGGCCCTGGCGCCCGAGCTGGTGCGCGCCCAGCCGGCGCTGCAGGCGGTGGCCGTGTGGGCCCAGGCCTTCACGCACGGCCCCTGGGAAGCGATGGCGCTGCTGGAGCGCGCGGGCCTGTCCGATGTGCAGGACGCGGGCGTGCAGGCCCATGTGAACGCACTGCGCCCGCTGCTGCTGGCGATGATGGACCGGCCCGAAGAGGCGGTGCAGGCGGGCCGCGCCAGCCTGGCGGCCCTGCCCACGGCCAGCCCCTTTGCCGACAGCGTGCTGCTCAATGCCATGGCCCATGTGCTGTCGGTGATGGGCGACCAGCACGAGCCGCAGCGCCTGCTGGATGCCGCGCGCCGCGCCCACCGTGCCAGCGCCTTCAACCGCATGTACACCGAGTCGCTGGAGGGCGTGCTCGATCTGAAGCAGGGGCGGCTGCGCCAGGCCACCGCACGGCTGCGCATGGCGGTGGCGGCCAACCCGCAGGCCGTGGTGTCCTACCACCACACCAACGGCAACGCCTGGGCCGGCGTGCTGTATGCCGGTGTGGTCTACGAGGCCAACGAGCTGGAGGCCGCCGAACGCCTGCTCAACGTCTACCTGCCGCTGGCGCGCGACGTGGGTCTGCCCGACCACATGATCGCCAGCCACCGCATGCGCGCGCGCATTGCCTTCGGCCAGGGCGACATCGACCTGGCCTTCGAGATCCTGGCCGAGCTGGAGTACCTGGGCCACCACCGCCAGCTGCCGCGCGTGGTGGCCAGCGCCCGCCTGGAGCGCGCACGCCTGCTGGGCCTGCAGGGCAACGGCCCCGGCGCCCAGGCCGAGCTGCAGCGTGCCGACGACCCCGCCGTGTGGAGCCGCAGCGCCGGCCAGCACCTGCCGGCGCAGGAGCTCGACGACCTGCTCATCGGCCGCCTGCGCTGGGCCATCCAGTTCGGCGACGCGCGCCAGGCCGTGCCGCAGCTGGAGCAGGCCTTGCAGGAGGCGCAGCGCAGCGGCCGCGCCTATCGCGCCCTGAAGCTGCAGGTGCTGCTGGCCCTGGCCTGGCGCCGCGCGGGCCATCCCGGCGCGGCCACGCTCAGCATGGGCGTGGTGCTGGCCACGGCCTGCCGCGAAGGCTTCATGCGCCTGATCCTCGACGAGGGGGCCGCGGTGGCGGGCCTGCTGCAGCGCGTGCCGGCCTGCGAAGAGGACGCCGGCCGGCCCGCCGATCCGATCTTGGCCGAATATGTGCAGCGCCTGCTGGTGGCCGCCGGTGGCCCGGTGCCACCGGAGGACGAGACCGCCGCGCACACCGACGGCGATGCCCCTTCACCCGAGGCGCTGACGCGCAAGGAGATCCGTGTGCTGCAGCTGCTGGCCGAGGGCTACAGCAACAGCGCGCTGGCCGAGAAGCTGTTCGTGTCCGACAGCACGGTGCGCACCCATCTGCGCAACATCAACACCAAGCTGGGCTCGCACAGCCGCACGCAGGCGGTGGCGATCGCCCGGCGGTTGTCGGTGATCCGCTAGGGCTCAGGAGCGTTCGCCGGGCACCGGTGCCGGCTTGCCGGCCGGCGTGGGCACCGGGTTCAGCGAGACGCGCACCTTGCCGCCGGTGGTGACCAGGATCACCGCGTCGCCGGGCTTGAAGCTCTCGTTGCCCTTGGCCTGCACGATGGCGCGGCGCTCGCCGTTTTTCAGCTGCACCAGGATCTCAAGCGATTCTTCGCGCGTGGTGGCCCGTTCGATGGCATTGCCGGCCACCGCGCCGACCACCGCCCCGAGCACGCCCACCGCCTTGGATTCGCGCCGCCCGCCCACCGAGGAGCCGGCCACGCCGCCGATCACGCCGCCAGCCACGGCGCCCGCACCGCTTTGCGAACCATCCACCACCACCGGCCGCACGTTCAGCACGGTGGCGTCCATCACGCTGGACATGCGCTGCGCGTCGTCGCGCTTGATGACATCGGGGCTGCTGGTGGCGCAGGCGGCCAGCGTGGCGGCAAGCGCCAGGGCGAGGGTGGTGCGTAGCATGGGGTGGCTCTTCGTGATGGGATCGTGACAAGAAGCAACGCCTGCCGGGCGCCAGCCGTTGACCTGACCGCCTCGCATTGGAGCCCGCGCCGGCGCGGGCGGTTCCGGCGCACAGGTAAAGAATCGTGTGCGGACGGGCGGCCGGGTGGCCGGGTGGCGAGCGGACGCCGTGTGGGTGCCGTGTGGGTGCCGTGCCGGTGCCAAGGCATGGCCCGCACGGCGCCGCCGCAGGTCAATCGTGCAGCCGGCTGCTGCGCGGCACGCTGGCCAGCAGGAATTCCATCTGGTCGGCCAGGATGCGGCGGCCGCGCAGGATCATGTCCTCGTGCAGGCTGGGCACGTAGGG
>CAYPDO010000226.1:0-7264 GCA_964409495.1 uncultured Bordetella sp. | reverse complement strand
GCTGACGGCGCGGCGCAACTGCGCCTACACCGGCGGGGGGGGGGGGTCGGGGGCCACGTCTTTGGCTTGGGGGGCGCGCCCCACCAGACGGCCGCCCACCGCGCCGCCCACGATGTAGGCCTGGTAGCCGGCCTGTTGCAGCGTGCGCACCACCTTGATGGCGCGGTCGTCCACCAGGTGGCGGTCGATGCCGTGCTCGGTGACCGGCACCTCCACGCGCCTGCCCAGCGGAATCCTGGGTCGTGGCGGGACGGCGGCCTGGGCCCCGGCGGCGGCGGCGTGGGCCGCCGCATCGCCCTGGCCAAGCAGGCGCTGGATCAGCTTCTTGATCATTGGTTGAACAACCTCAGGATGCGCCAGCCACGTTCACGCGCGATGGTCTCGAGCGCCGGGCCGGGATTGGTGGCCACCGGCTCGCTCACCCGTTCGAGCAGCGGCAGGTCGTTGGTGGAATCACTGTAGAAGACGGTGCGCGCAAAGTCGCCGAAGGCCTGGCCGCGCGCGGCCAGCCATTGGTCCACCCGCGCGATCTTGCCTTCGCGGAACGAGGGCACGCCGGCAATGCGCCCGGTGGCGCGGCCCGCGGCATCACGCGCCAGCTCGACGGCAATGAGCTCGGGCACACCGAAGGCCGTGGCCACCGGCCGCGTGACGAACTCGTTGGTGGCAGTGACGATGGCCACCAGGTCGCCGGCCTGCTGGTGCGCGCGCACCAGCGCCAGCGCCTGCGGCTGGATCATCGGCGCCATCACCTCGGCCATGAAGCGCTGGCGCGCCGCCTCCTGCTCGGCCAGCGGGCGCACGCGCCAGGCCTGGGTGGCGAAATCGACGTATTCGGCGATGTCCAGCGTGCCGGCCAGGTACTGCTGGTAGAAGCCGTCGTTGCGGCGCGCGTGCTCGGCGGCATCCACCCAGCCGAGGGTGATCATGAAGGCGCCGAAGGCGTGGTCGGAGTCGCCGGGGATCAGCGTGCCGTCCAGGTCGAACAGGGCCAGGTTCATCGCCCGGCCTCCGCCGGAGCGGCGGTGGCGCCGTCCTCGGCCAGCATCTTCTTGAGCAGCGGCACGGTGATGGCGCGGTGCTCGGCCAGCGCGAACTCGTCCAGCCGGTCGAGCATGGCCATCAGGTGGCCCAGGTTGCGGGTGAAGCGGGTGAGCAGGTAGTCCATCACGTCGTCGGAGAGAAAGATGCCACGGCGATCGGCCTCGCGGCGCAGCGCGCTGCGCGTCTCGGCCTCGCCCAGCGCTTGCAGCGCAAAGATGTGGCCCCAGCCCAGGCGCGTGCGCAGGTCGTCGCGCACGGCCAGGTCCACCGGCGGCTGGCGCCCGGCGGCCAGCCATTGCACACCATGCGTGCCGGCATCGATGAACAGCGCGAAGGCGGCCTGCTGGTGCGCCGCGTCGAGCTGCTCGCAGCGGTCCACCACCACCAGCGACCAGGCCTCGTCGAACTGCCAGGGCAGTGCATCGGCGGCGTCGAACCAGCCCACGCGCTCGCCGCTGGCCTGGCGCTCGGCGGCCAGCGCGCGCAGCAGGCGGGTCTTGCCGCTACCGGTCTCGCCCCACAGGTACACCGGCGCGGCGGCCAGCCCATCCAGGCACAGACCGCGCAGATGCTGCACCGCGGCCGCATTGGGTCCGACCAGCACGGTGTCGAAGCGCTCGGCCGGTGGCGGCGCGATGGGCAGCGGCATCTGCTTCATGGACAGTTCATCATCCGCGGTAGATCTCGCTGGCCAGGTAGGCCGCACGCAGCCGGCGCGCGGCCACCACGGCCACCGCGCTGGCCGGCAGCGCCACCAGCACCCCGACGAAGCCGAACAGCTGGCCGAAGGCCATCAGCGCGAAGATCACCGCCAGCGGCGACAAGCCGATGCGCTCGCCCACCAGGCGCGGCGTGAGCACGAAGCTCTCCAGCACCTGGCCGGCGCCATAGATCAGCGCCACCCAGCCCAGCGCGGCCAGCGTGCCGAACTGCAGCAAGGCCGCCAGCATCGCCAGCGCCAGCCCGAGGCCGAACCCGATGTAGGGCACGAACACCGCCAGCCCGGTGAACACGCCCACCGGCAGTGCCAGGTCGAAGCGTGCGATGGCCAGGGTTACGGCGTAGTAGATGGCCAGCGCCACCATCACCAGCACCTGGCCACGCAGGTACTGGCCCAGCACCGCATCGCACTCGTCCATGAAGCCGGTGACCGGCGTGCGCATGCGCGGCGGGATCAGCGACTGCGCCCGCGCCACCAGGGCCGACCAGTCGGACAGCAGGTAGAACAGCACCACCGGCACCAGCACCGCATTGCCGATCAGCGACAGCATCACGCTGCCGCCCAGGCGCGCCGAGTTCAGCGCCGCGGCCAGCCAGTCGTCGCCCTTGTCGTCGAGCAGGTGCACCAGCCAGGCCTTCAGACTGGCCAGGTCCAGGTTCACCTGGATGCCGAACTGCGCCAGCCAGGGCGCCAGCGTGGCGTCCAGCCGGTCCAGCAGCGGCGGGATCTGGGCCTTGAGCGCCGGCACTTCCTTGATCAGCACCGGCACCAGCAGCAGCAGCAGCGACAGCGCCGCCAGCAGGGCCAGCGCCTCGACCAGCAGCACCGCCAGCACACGCGGCAGGCCGCGGCGATCCAGGCGCTCGACCATCGGGTGCAGCACATAGGCCAGCACCGCGGCCACCAGGAAGGGCGTGAGCACCGGTGCCAGCAGCCACAGCAGCAGCGCCACCGCCAGCGCCAGGGCGGTCCAGGTGAGCGTTTGTCGTTGTGTGGGACTGAGAATCATCGGCAGTGCGCGACGCACGCCGGACGGCCCGCGCGAAGCCTGTGATTGTAGGCGGCGCGCCGCTGCCGCTCGGGCGGGGCGCCGGGACGGCCCGTCTAGTGCAGCCGCGGTGCCCCTTTGAGGCGCAGCTCGGCCACGCGCTCTCGCAGCGCCGCGGCATCCTTGGCCAGCGGCGCGCCGGCCAGGTAGGCCTCCAGATCGGCCGCCGCCTCGCCATGGCGGCCCAGCTCGGCCCACACCAGGCCGCGGTCGCGCCGCTCCTCCAGCGCGCCGGGCAGCAGCAGCACCAGGCGCTGCTGCACGGCCAGCAGGCGTGGCCAGTCCCGGGCGCTGTGGTGGATCTCCTTCAGGTTGCGCAGCAGCCGTGCCAGCACGTCGCGGCCCGGCGCCGCCTGCAGGAACAGGCCCAGCGGCGTCTCGAAATCACCTTCCAGGCCATGGCGGCGGCGGTAGGGCACCAGGCGCTCGTCGAGCTCCTCGCGCGACAGCGAGCGGCCGTTGAACGGATCGAGCAGCACCTCGCCCTGCGGCAGGCGCAGCTTGACCAGGAAATGCCCCGGGAACGACACCCCATGCGCCGCGAGGCCCAGCTGCCCGGCCAGCTCGATGTAGATCAGCGCCAGCGTGATGGGTATGCCGCGCCGGCTGGCCAGCACCGCGTGCACATGGCTGTTGCAGTGGTCGTAGTAGTCGTTGACATTGCCGGCGAAACCCAGCTCGTCGAAAAAGTAGCGGTTGAGTGCCCGCACACGGCCCAGCGCCGACGCGTCGGCCGGCAGCCGCGCCTTCAGCCGGCCGGCCAGGCGGTCGATCTCGCCCAGCACGGCCTGCACATCGAGCGAGGGGTTGTCGTCCTGCGCCACGCAGATCGCGGCCTCGAGCAGCGCGAAGCCCTCGTCCTCGGCCACCAAATTGGCAAAGTACTCGAGCGCACCGGGCAGATGCAACGGCAGATGTCGCATGGGCGCGAGTCTAGGCCTTGCGCAGGAAGCTGCGCAGATCCACGCCGATCAGGCGCAGCACGCCGAAGTACAACAGTGCCGACGTGCCCAGCGCCGCGGCCATCGCGCCAGCGCGCAGGGCCTCGTGGCGGCCCAGCGCCAGCCAGTCCAGCTGGCGCGCCAGCAGCAGCATCCAGCCGCCCATCAGCGCGCTGGCCAGCAGCACGCGCAGGCCCAGGCCCAGCCAGCCGGCACCCGGCACATAACTGCCGCGGCGCCGCAGGCCAGCGATCAGCAGCGCGGCGTTGGCATTGGCGGCCAGGCCGATCGACAGCGCCAGCGCCGCCACGCCCATGCCGACGCCCAGGATGAAGGCCGCGTTGAACAACTGCGTGAGCACCAGGGCCACGATGGCCACGCGCATCGGCGTGGCCATGTCCTGCTGCGCGAAATAGGCCGGCGCCGCCACCTTCACGCCCACCAGGCCGATCACACCAGCGCCATAGCCCATCACCGCCAGCGTGGTGGTGTGCACCGCCTGGGCGTCGAAGGCGCCACGGTGGAACAGCACCGCCACCATCGGCTCGGCAAACAGCAGCAGCGCCACCGCGCAGGGCAGCGCCAGCAGCAGCACCAGGCGCAGGCCCCAGTCGAGCAGCGACGAATAGGCCACCAGGTCGCCGCGCGCCTTGGCCGCCGACATCTGCGGCGTCAGCACCACACCCAGCGCCACGCCCAGCAGCGCAGTGGGCAGCTCCATCAGCCGGTCGGCATAGACCAGCGACGACACGGCGCCAACGCCCAGGTACGAGGCGATCTGTGAATTGATCATCAGGCTGACCTGGGCCACCGACACGCCCACCAGCGCCGGCGCCATCTTGCCCAGGATGCGACGCACGCCCGGGTGCCGCCAGGCCGCGCGCAGCCGGCCGAACGTGAGGCCCAGGCGCGGCAGCATGCCGATGCGCGCCAGCGCCGGCACCTGCAGCGCCAGCTGCAGCACGCCGCCCAGCATCACGCCGAAGGCCAGCGCATACACCGGCTCGATGCCGCGCGCGCGCAGCAGCGGCACGCCCAGCAGCGCCGCGGCGATCACCGACAGGTTCAGCAGCACCGGCGTGAAGGCCGGGATGGCAAAGCGCTTCCAGGTGTTCAGCACGCCCGAGGCCAGCGCCACCATCGACATGCAGCCGATGTACGGGAACATCCAGCGCGTCAGCGCCGTGGCGGTGGCCTCGGTGTGTGCGCTGAAGCCCGAGGCCAGCAGCCACACCAGGGCCGGCGCAGCCACGATGCCCAGCGCACAGGTGACCACCAGCGCCCAGGCCAGCACGGTGGCCACGGCATCCACCAGGTCACGCGTGGCGGCATCGCCTTCACTGGCGCGCGTGGCCGCCAGCAGCGGCACGAAGGCCTGCGAGAACGCGCCCTCGGCAAACAGCCGGCGCAGCAGGTTTGGGATGCGGAAGGCGATCTGGAACGCATCCATCATCGCCGAGGTGCCGAACAGCGCGGCACCGATCTGTTCGCGCACCAGCCCGGTGATGCGCGACAGCAGCGTGAGCGCCGAGACGGAGAAGACGGCCTTGTAGAGGTTCATGCGGCTGCGCCGCACGGCGTCGGACGCGACAAAAGGCCCACAGGCTGGGGCGAAGGGGCGCGATTATAAGAATCCGGCCATGACAGACCCGCCGCCAGTGGCCAGGCGCAGGCCGTCATGCTATACTCATGGTCTTTGCCCCATCCGGAGCCAGCACCGCTATGGCCACCTCCTCCAAAGCCAAGAAGAAAACCGTCCGTCTGGCATCAGGCCGCAAGCGCGCCCGCCAAGACGTGAAACTGAACGCCGCGAACACCTCGCTGCGCTCGCATTTCCGCACCGTCATCAAGAACGTGCAGAAGGCCCTTGACAAGGCCGCTGCAGGTGGCGACAAGGCCGCTCCGGCCGAGTTGTTCAAGAAGGCCCAGCCGGTGATCGATTCGGTCGCCGACAAGGGCATCTTCCACAAGAACAAGGCTGCTCGTCACAAGAGCCGCCTGGCCGCCAAGATCAAGGCGCTGGCAGCAGCCGCCTGATCAAATTCCGGATGGTGCAAACAAAAGGCCCGCGCAAGCGGGCCTTCTGCTTTGTGGCGTGGCGCATGCGCGGATGGCGCGCTGGCGGACGCTGCGGCTGCGGGTGGCGCGCCAGACCCGGCCGCTTCAGCCGTTGGCCAGTTTCTTGGGCGGCGTGACCACGCTGGCCAGCGGTGGGTCAGGCAGCAGGCAGGCCTCGGCCACCTGCAGATCATTGTCGCGGGCGAAGCTCATCACGAAGTCCCAGGCCATGGGCTCCACGTCGCGCAGCGCCTCGCTGACGATCACGCACTTCACGCCCTCGATGACCCGCGGCACGCACAGTGGCGAGTAGCCGATGTGGGCGCCGATGCCCGAGCCCTTGGGCCGGAACGACGACAGCGCCCCGGCCAGACGCTCGGCCCAGTCGCTCGGGCGGAACTGGCGCCCGTTGCTGGTGATGCCCTGGATGAAGAACTCGCGGGGTTTGGCAGCGGTCATGCGGGCCGTGGTCTCGATGGCGGGCTCGGATGGAGCAGTCGTCGGTTGCCTGCCTGGATGGGCAGGGCCGGCGGCCACAGGGAAAGTCGGTATTGTGCCGCGGATGTGACACACGTGCTGCGGCGCAGCAAGCAATGCCCACTGGCGCGCCCGACCATCCCGGGTCATCGGCCGCCGCGGGCCGGCCTTTAGAATCGACGTTCCCTGCCGGCGCGGTGTGATCAACGCATCCGCCGGCTTTCCATTTCCTCCTCGCGAACCCTTCGATCTCCCGGAGCGATGCCATGACGTCCCATGTGATGAACACCTACGGCCGGCTGCCCTTTGCGCTGTCGCATGGCCGAGGCTGCCGCGTCTGGGATACCGAGGGCCGCGAATACCTCGATGCGCTGGGCGGCATCGCCGTCAACACCCTCGGCCATGCCCACCCGAAGCTGGTGCCGGCCTTGCAGGACCAGGTGGGCAAGCTGATCCACTGCAGCAACTACTACGCCGCGCCGCTGCAGGAAGCCCTGGCCGACGAACTGGTGCGCCTGTCGGGCCTGCCCGACAGCAGCAAGGTGTTCTTCTGCTCCACCGGCCTGGAGGCCAACGAGGGCGCGTTGAAGATCGCGCGCAAGTTCGGCCACAACAAGAGCGTTGCCCGGCCCGAGATCATCGTCTACGACAAGGCCTTCCACGGCCGCTCGATCGCCACGCTGAGTGCCACCGGCAACCCCAAGGTGCAGGCCGGTTTCGAGCCGCTGGTCGAGGGCTTCGTGCGACTGCCGCTGAACGATCTGGACGCCGTGCGCGCCGCCGTGGCCGGCAACCCGAACATCGTGGCCATCTTCCTGGAGACCATCCAGGGCGAAGGCGGCATCAACCCGGCGCGCGCCGAGGTGCTGCAGGGCCTGCGCCAGATCTGCGACCAGCATGATCTGCTGCTGATGCTCGATGAGGTGCAGTGCGGCATGGGCCGCACCGGCAAGTGGTTCGCCCACCAGTGGGCCG
>CAYPDO010000225.1:0-7273 GCA_964409495.1 uncultured Bordetella sp. | reverse complement strand
GTCGCTGCTGTGGCGCAGGTGGTAGAGAAAGTCACGGTAGAAGGCGTTCTTGCCCTGCTTTTGCAGCCCGAGCGCCGCATACAGCTCGCTGCGCGGCTTGCGCGGCATCAGCGAGCGCAGGAACTGCACGTAGGCCGAGGGGATCTCCATGTCCACCATGAAGTAGGCCCGCGCAAAGCTGAACAGCATCAGCAGGTCGTCCTCGGTGAACAGCGCGGTGTCGATCACCAGCTGGCCGCTTTCGCCATGCAGGATGGGCAGCGCAAACGGCGTGCTGGCAAAGCCGTTGACGATCTTGCCGATGATGTAGGCGCCCTTGTTGCGGAAGAACAGCGAGCTGAGCACCTGGATCTGGAAGTTGGCGCGCAGGCGCACGTTGTCACCCACCTCGCTGCGCAGCGCCAGCATCACGTCGTCGATGTCGCGCTCCAGGTCCTCGAACGGGCTGTGCAGCTGGAAGTTGTTGACGATGCGGATCAGCGTCTCGCGCAGGGTCTCGCGCGTGGGGTAGTAGGCGCGGTAGGTGGGCAGGGCCGCGGGCTCCTCGTTCTCGATGTACTCGGTGCTGACCGCCGGGCGCACGAAGATGAAGTCGTTGCGGAAGTAGCTGTGGTGCAGGATGCGCGTGGTGACCGAGTTGAAGAAGGTCTCGGCCAGCTCGGGCTGGTGGTGATCGACCAGCAGGCCGATGTAGTGCAGCTTCACCTGCTGCCAGGCGTCGTCGGCCAGGTGCCCGATGTCGAACTCGGTCTGCAGGCGCAGCACGGCCTCGTCGACGCGGATGTCGTAGAACTCGATGCGCTCGCGCTGGGCGCGCTGCTGGCCGTGCCAGTCGGCCAGCTCGAAGCGCCGCTTGGCCTCGCGGTTGGTCTCGGAGAACAGGCGGTAGTGGCGGTTGAAGCCTTCCATCATCGCCTTGGCGATGTCATAGGCGCGCGGGTCGGTCAGGCGGTGGGGAAACATCGGCCGGAGGTCCTTGTGCGGCGGGCTGGCGTGGGGGGGGCGGTGCCGTCAGTGTGCACCCGGGCGCTCAGGCGCCCAGCTGGCCGTGGCGCTGGCGCCAGCGCTGGTGCAGCTGCGCCAGGGCCGTCTCGTAGGCCAGGCTCACATCGCCCTGCGCCGCGGCGGTGAGCTGCAGATCCTGCAGCAGGCCGTTGTGCAGCCCGTACACCCAGCCATGCACCACCACGGCCTGGCCGCGCTGCCAGGCATCGCGCACCACGGTGGTGTGGCACACGTTGCGCGCCTGCTCCAGCACGTTCAGCTCCACCAGCGCGTCCACGCGCAGGCTCTCGTGCAGGCCGGCCAGAAAGCCCTCGTGTGCGTCGCGCACGTCCTGCACATGGCGCAGCCAGTTGTCCACCAGGCCGGCGCGCTGGTTCAGCAGCGCGGCGCGCACGCCGCCGCAGCCGCTGTGGCCCACCACGATGACATGCTTGACCTGCAGCGCATCCACGGCGTACTGGATCACGCTGAGGGCATTCAGGTCGCTGTGCACCAGCAGGTTGGCCACGTTGCGGTGCACGAACAGTTCGCCCGGCAGCAGGCCCACCAGCTCGTTGGCCGGCACGCGGCTGTCGGCACAGCCGATCCACAGGTACTGCGGCGTCTGCTGCGCCAGCAGCCGGGTGAAGAAACCCGGTTCACGCGCCTCGGTGGCGGCGGCCCAGGCCTGGTTGTTCTCGAACAGTTCGTCCAGTGCGTTGCTCATCGGTTCCATCTCGTCGGGCACAACCCAGCCACGTCGGCGGGCTGGTCATGTTGCACCGCACAGTTTACGAAGCGCTGTCGACGCCGCCGGCGTCAGGGGCTCACATGGTTTCGGCGAACAGCTCGCGGCCGATCAGCATGCGGCGGATCTCGGAGGTGCCGGCGCCGATCTCGTAGAGCTTGGCGTCGCGCCACAGGCGGCCCAGCGGGTAGTCGTTGATGTAGCCGTTGCCGCCGAAGATCTGCACGCCCTCGCCGGCCATCCAGGTGGCCTTCTCGGCGCACCACAGGATCACCGAGGCGCAGTCCTTGCGCACCTGGCGCACATGCTCGCTGCCCAGCAGGTCGAGGTTCTTGCCGATGGTGTAGCAGAACGCCCGGCCGGCCTGCAGCACGGTGTACATGTCGGCCAGCTTGCCCTGGATGAGCTGGAACTCGCCGATGCTCTGGCCGAACTGCTTGCGGTCGTGCACATAGGGCACCACGTTGTCCATCACCGCCTGCATGATGCCGATGGGCCCGGCCGCCAGCACCGCGCGCTCGTAGTCCAGGCCGCTCATCAGAACACGGGCGCCGCCGCCCACCGTGCCCAGCACGTTCTCGGCCGGCACCTCGACGTTCTGGAACACCAGCTCGCCGGTGTGGCTGCCGCGCATGCCCAGCTTGTCGAGCTTCTGCGCGATCGAAAAGCCCTTCATGCCCTTCTCGATCAGGAAGGCGGTGACGCCGCGGGCGCCGAGCTCGGGCTCGGTCTTGGCATACACCACCAGGGTGTCGGCGTCGGGGCCGTTGGTGATCCAGAACTTGCTGCCGTTGAGCAGGTAGTAGCCACCCCCGGCGGCGCTGGGTTCCTGCCACTGGGCGCGCAGCTTCATGCTGATGACATCGCTGCCGGCATTGGGCTCGCTCATCGCCAGCGCGCCCACATGCTCGCCGCTGATCAGCCTGGGCAGGTACTTGCGCTTTTGCGCCTCGCTGCCGTTGCGCTTGATCTGGTTGACGCACAGGTTGCTGTGCGCGCCGTAGCTCAGACCCACCGAGGCGCTGGCGCGGCTGATCTCCTCCATCGCGATCATGTGCGCCAGGTAGCCCATGCCGGCGCCGCCGTATTCCTCGGGCACGGTGATGCCCAGCACGCCCAGCTCACCCAGCTTGCGCCACAGGTCCATCGGGAACTGGTCGGAGCGGTCGATCTCGGCCGCGCGCGGCGCGATCTCGGCCTCGCAGAAGTTGCGCACGGCGTCGCGCAGCGCATTGATGTCGTCGCCGAGTTGGAAGTCGAGGCCGGGAAGCTGGCTCATGGGGGATCTCCAGGGCGTGGATGGCGCAGCGCGCCATGGGATGGACGCCTGACGGGCGGCGTCAAATGACGTTTACGTAAACGTCAATCATAGCGAGCCTCGCCGCGCCTGCGAAGGGGTGGGAACGCTCGGATGCGCCGGGGCGTGCGCGCCGCGGCCGTTCAGCCGGCGCCGCGCGAGCGCGGCTTGTGGTGCGCCAGGGCCTCGGCCACCGGGGCCGCACGCTTGTCGGCCAGCAGCTGGCGGCACTTGCTCTCGTGCTGCTGCAGCTCTTCCAGCGTGACGCGGATGTCTTCCAGCTGCTGCTCCAGCGCCTGGCGGTGGGCGCACAGCGCGGCCTGGAAGGCCTCGAGCTGCGGCACCGTGTCGGCCTCGGTGTCGTACATGGTCACCAGCTGCTTGATGTCTTGCAGCGAGAAGCCCAGGCGCTTGCCGCGCAGCGTCAGCTTGAGTCGCGTGCGGTCGCGCCCGGTGTAGACGCGGTTGCGCCCGTCGCGCCCCGGCTCCAGCAGGCCCATGTCTTCATAGAAGCGGATGGCGCGCGGCGTCACGTCGAACTCCTGCGCGAGCTCGGTGATCGTGAAGGTCTTGCTGTCCTTCGAGCGGGTGGTGGGCATCGCGCGGGCTTTACGTTGACGTCAACGTCAATCGTAACGTCACCACGCCGGGCCAACACATCTTCGGCCTGGCCACCTGCCCAACGGGCGCACCAGCGCGTCCCAACCCGGCAAGCAGCCGCTTCGGGGCGTTAGTCAAACGACGGCAGCAGCTCGGAGCGCAGCGCGCCGCGATGGCGCTCGAAATCGGGCAATACCGAGCGCACCACCTCCCAGAAGGCCGGACTGTGGTTCATCTCGCGCAGGTGCGCCAGCTCGTGCGTGACCACGTAATCGATCACCGGCAGCGCGAAGTGGATCAGCCGCCAGTTCAACCGCACCGAGCCATCGGCGCTGGCCGAGCCCCAGCGCGTGCTGGCCGAACTGAGGCTCAGGCGCTTGATGCGCACGCGCAGCAGCGGCGCAAAGTGCTTGCAGCGCTCTTCGAACACGCGCCGCGCCTGGCGCTGCAGCCAGCTCTGCACAGCCTCGGCCACCTGGCTTTCGGCGGCCGATTGCGGCAGGCCCACGTGCAGCGTGAGGCGCGGCACACCGGGCAGGGTGTCGTCGGCGGTGTGCAGCTGCGCGCCGGTGACCCGCGCATCCAGCACCACGATCACCGTCTCGCCCAGAAAAGGCAGCGTGGCACCGTCGCGCCACACCACGCGCGAGGCGGCCACGCGCTGGGCGCGCTCATGCTGCTCATGCAGCTTGCGCAGGATCCAGCCGGCCTTGGCGCGCAGCGCGTTCTCGACATCGCCCACGCCCACCCAGCGTGGCGCCGAGACGCTCAGGCCCTCGGCCCCCACGACGAAGCCGATCGACCGGCGCCGCGCGCGCCGGAACTCGTAGGCCACCCGGTGCTCGCCCAGGTCGATGTGGCGCTGGGCCCGCGGGTGCTGGAATCGCGCCGGCACCTGCGGTGCAGCCGCCGCGCCGTCGACGGCGGAGGACGGCGCCGGCACACCCGGCCGCTGCGGGGGCGCATCGGCAGCCGGCAGTGGTGCATCGAACAGCGACAACTGTCCGGGCTGCCCCTGCTCAACCGCCGGATCCTGGCCTCGATTCACCATGATGGGGCCGCATTCTACGAAGCCCGGCTGCCCGCGCCGCGCACCCGCCCATGCGGGGCGGGCGCCAGGTGGCGCGGCGGCGCGGGGGCGTGCTCAGCGGTAGGCCTCGGGATCCAGCCGGCGCATCTCGGCCTCGATCCAGGTTTCCACGTCCTTCATCAGCGCATTCGGCTCACGGCCGGCGGACGGCATCGGCGCGCCGATCGACACGTCGATCACGCCCGGGCGCAGCAGCCAGCTCTTGCGCGGCCAGCACTTGGCCGAACTGGCGGCGATCGGCACGACGGGGATGCCGGCGGCCGCCGCCAGGCGCGTGGCGCCGCTCTTGTAGTCACCCGATTCGCCGCGCGCCACGCGCGTGCCCTCGGGAAACATGATCACCCACACGCCCTTGGCCGCCAGGCGCTTGCCCTGGGTGAGCACCTTGGCCCAGGCCTCGGTGCGGCGGCCGCGGTCGATGTGCACCATGTCCATGCGGCTCATGGCCCAGCCGAAAAAGGGCACGTACAGCAGCTCGCGCTTGAACACATAGGCCAGCGGATGCGGCATCAGCACCGGGAAGGCAAAGGTCTCCCAGGTGCTCTGGTGCTTGGCCGCCAGCAGCACGGCGGCATTCGCGTCGGCGGCGGTGGGCACGTTCTCCATGCCGTGCACGCGCCAGCGCACGCCGCAGATCACGCGTGCGCCGTGCACCGCCACCTTCAGCCAGCCGGCGCACATCCAGTACACCTGGGTGCTGTTGAGGAACAGCGAAGCCACCAGCACCGCCAGCGCCCACGGGATCACCGTGACGATCAGCCACAGCACAAACAGGAAGGAACGCAGGTAGATCATGGGAACAACGGCAACAGAGCGCTGGCCAGGGCGCGATGGGTGAGGTGCGGAGGCCGAACCCCGGCAGCCGCCGCAGATCCGGCGGCGCCGGCCCGCTGGCCGCGCGCCCCTGGGCGGGAGGCACCGCAGGCGCCACGGCGGGAAATCAATGAAGCGCGCCTGGCGAGGTGATCTGCACCTGGCCGCGGCGCAGCAGGTGTTCGGCGAAGGCGCCCAGGCTGTCGTGCACCTCGGCCCCCGGCACCTGGGCCAGGATGCTGGCGATCTGGGCATCGTCCAGCGTGGCGGCGCGGCCCGAGCGCACCAGATGCGGCTCGCAGCCGGCGGCGGCGGCGGCCTGCAGGTCGCGCAGTGTGTCGGCCACCATTGGCACCAGGTCAAGATCGATGCCGTAGCGCTTGCCGATGTCGACCATCAGCCCGGGCAGCGGCTTGCGGCAGTCGCACTGGTCTTCGGGGGTGTGAGGACAGAAGAACACTGCGTCGATGCGCCCGCCCACCGCCGCCAGCTGCTTGAACAGGTGCGCATGCACGGCATTCACCGAGGCCATGTCGATCATGCCGCGGCCGATGCCCGACTGGTTGGTGGCCAGCACCGCATGCCAGCCGGCATGGTTGAGCCGCGCCACGGCTTCCAGCGCACCGGGAATGATCTCCAGTTCCTCGGGCGCCTTGACATGGTCGTCGCGGAACTCGTTGAGGATGCCGTCTCGGCCCAGGATCACGAGCTTGTCGAGGTGCTGCATTGCGCGTGCGCCAAAGATGTTTGCAAGTCGAGAACTCAGCCCCGCCGGGCCGCGCCAAGGGGCTGAGCGCCCCAAGGCCGCAACGCGGCCCTTTTCGGGGCCACGGGGGCAGGCGCGCAGCGACGTGGGAGCATCATGTCGCCAGACGCGACAGGTCGGCCACACGGTTCATCGAAGCATGCAGCGTGCCCAGCAGCGCCAGGCGGTTGGCGCGCAGCGCAGCGTCGTCGGCATTGACCATCACACCGTCGAAGAACGCATCCACCGGCGCCTTCAGCCCGGCCAGGGCCTGCAGAGACGCCGCATAGTCACCGGTCTCGAAGGCCTTGTCGGCCAGCGGCGCCAGCGCGCCCAGGGCCTGGTGCAGCGCGGCCTCGGCGGCCTCGGTCAGCAGTGCGGTGTCCACCGTGCGGCCCACCTCGCCGTCCACCTTCTTCAGGATGTTGCCCACGCGCTTGTTGGCAGCCGCCAGCGAGGCGGCTTCCGGCAGTGCCGCGAAGGCGCGCACAGCAGCCAGACGCTTGGCCACATCCCCCAGGCGTGCCGGCTGCAGCGCCAGCACGGCCTCCACCTCCTGCGCGCTGTAACCCTGCTCGCGCAGGTTCACCGCCAGGCGGTCATAAAAGAAGGGCAGCAGCTTGGCCACCGTGTCCTCGGCCAGCGCCAGCTCGGCCGGGAAGGCGCCGAAGGCCGCGGCCAGCAGCTCGGGCAGGGCCAGCGGCAGGTTCTTCTCGGCCAGGATGCGGATCACGCCCAGTGCATGGCGGCGCAGCGCGAACGGGTCCTTGTCGCCGGTGGGCAGCTGGCCGATGCCGAACAGGCCGGTCAGCGTTTCCAGCTTGTCGGCCAGCGCCAGCACCGTGCCGGTGTGGTTGCGCGGCAGTGCATCGCCGGCAAAGCGCGGCTTGTAGTGGTCTTCGATGGCAATCGCCACGCCGTCACGCAGGCCTTCGTGGCGGGCGTAGTAGCCACCCATGATGCCCTGCAGCTCGGGGAACTCGCCCACCATGTCGG
>CAYPDO010000224.1:1924-7305 GCA_964409495.1 uncultured Bordetella sp. | reverse complement strand
GACCGCCTCTACCAGCAGAACCACTGCGGCATCTACCGGCTCGACCGGCCGGGCCGCAGCTGGCAGCGCATCGGCCGCGCCATGCCGGCCGAGGTGGGCGACATCGGCTTTCCGATGCTGGTGCATCCGCACGATGCCGACACGGCCTGGGTGTTCCCGATGGACGGCACCGATGTGTGGCCGCGCACCAGCCCGGGCGGCAAGCCGGCGGCCTATGGCACGCGCGATGGCGGCGCCAGCTGGCAGCGGCTGGATGCCGGCCTGCCGCCGCAGCAGGCCTGGTGGACGCTGAAGCGCCAGGCCATGACGGTGGATGCCCTGCCCGACCCGGCGCTGTACCTGGGCACCACCAGCGGCGAGCTGTGGATCGGCCACCAGGGCGGCGCACGCTGGCAGAACATCGCCCGCCACCTGCCCGAGATCTATGCCGTGGAAGCCTGCAGCGTCAGCGCGGCCACCTGGCCATGAACGTGCTGCTGCCCGCCGCGCTGCGCAGCTACACCGGCAGCACGCGTGTGCAGGCCGATGGCGACACGCTGCTGGCGCTGTTTGCCGACCTTGACCGCCGCTACCCCGGCGTGCGCTTTCGCGTGGTGGACGAGCAGCAGCAGCTGCGGCCGAACATGCGCATCTTCGTCAACGGCCAGGGCGTGCGCGACCTGGGGCATGCGCTGCGGCCCGACGATGACGTGGCCATCCTGCTGGCCCTGAGTGGCGGGTGACCGGGGGGGTGATCGGGCTGCAGGCCACGCGGCCTGCGCCCGGCCTGGCTCAGCGGCCGTGGCGCTGCGCGTGGCTGCAGCCGCGCTCGTCCACCCCGGCGCCGGCCGGCGTGGCGGCACAGCTGTCGTCGACATCGGCCACGCCGTCGGCATCGGCGTCTGCAAAGCGCGGATCAGCCACCGCCGCCAGCACGCTGGACGCCACGCTGTTGCTCGCCAGCCGCAGCGGCCAGACGATGCCCAGCCCGGTGGCGATGTCGACATAGTGCGCGCAGCGTGCGGCCTGCGCGCCCTGCGCGTCGGGGCATGCGAAGCTGCTCGGGCCCAGGCTGCCGTCGGCCTGGATGCGGCCGCCGGCAAACAGCCGCAGCAGGCTGGCGGCGTCGGCCGGCGTCGGTGAGACCTCGGCCACCAGCACATCGTCCAGATCCACCTGCACGCCGGCCGGCACCTCGATGTCCAGGCGCGCCCGCGGCGCACCGGCCAGGCCATCGGCCGTCTCGGTGGCCGGCACGATCACGCTGGCATAGCGCCAGTCGCTGGTCACCATCACCGGCAGCCCGGCGCTGATGTTGCGGTAGTTGTCGGCCCGGCGCAGCACCAGATGCACCTGCGCGCCCGGGTGCGACACGGCACGCAGTGCCAGCCGCATCACATAGCGCTGATCCTTGCGCAGCGCCAGGCCGCCGGCGATGGCCAGGCTGCTGCCGGTGGGCGACGACTGGAAGCTGGCATAACCGTTCAGCCGCGCATCGGCCACGGCCGCCAGCCGGTGGTTGCCGGCCGCCGACCAGCTGGACCAGCCGGCCACGCCGCTGGCGAAGCCACCATTGCCCAGCTGGTTGGCGCCCAGCGTGGCCGCCGTGCCGCTGGTGCTGGCCAGGCGCAGCGGCAGTTGGCTGGCCGCCGCATCGCGCCCGTCCTGGGCCTGCCAGGCGGCCAGGTCCAGGCTGCGCGTGCTGCTCACACCGGCTTGCTTGTCACGCACGCGGGCGATGCTGCTGCCGAACAGCGGCGCGTAGCGGTTGCGGTCGAAGCTGGCGAAATCGGCGCTGTCGCCCACCTGGCTGTCCAGGTTGTGGCTGCTGACACCGGGCAGCGTGGCCGACAGGTTACCGGTGAACACATTGCCGACAATGCAGTTGTAGATGTCGGCGCACACCGGCGGGCCACCGGGCACCGCGCTGTAGCTGCCCAGCAGATCCTCCTGGAACCAGACATCGCTGCGGCGGCTGGCCCCGGTCTTGTTGTGGCGCAGCTGGTTGCCGCGCGCCAGGTGCAGCTGGAACGCGTTGTCGGTGTCCCACACCACATTGCCGGTGGCGGTGACCTCGCGCGTGTAGTCGTCCAGGTAGATGCCCTGGGCCGAGCTGCCGCCCACGCCGCCATGGCTGGCCATCGGCCGGCCGATCGGGTTGCCGCTGGCCCCCAGCACCAGGTTGTGCGAGATGCTCAGCTGGTTGGGCAGGCCGTTGCGGCCGCCGGTGTAGATGGCGCCGCAGTCGTCCAGGTACAGGCACGAGGCCTGCACGGTGTTGCCCTCCACCCGGCTGAGGCTGCCGGCCACCGGCCTCTGCGAGACATTGATGCCGATGTAGGGCGAGCGATCGACCAGGTTGCTGCGCAGGTTCAGGCGGTCGACATTGGCGGCGCTGACCGCGATGTAGCTCAGCGCCATCGGGCTGGTGTCACCCACCGGCGGCAGGTGGGCCCCGCTGTCGACCACCACGTTGCGCTGCATGCTGGTGTCCACGCTGCCATCGAGCACGGCGGCGCTGAAGCCCGACTGCCGCAGCTGCGACAGCATCAGCACCAGCGACTGCGCATTGACCGCCCGCACGCCGATCAGCGCCGAGCGGCGGATGTCCAGCTGGAGCAGGCGCGCGCCGACGCTCTGGCTGGCCTCCACGCCGATGGCCGCGTCGGCCACCGCCAGGCCCCGGAGCGTGATGAAGCGCTGGCCGCTGAGGTCGATGCCCACCGGGCCGCTGCCATTGGCCTGGCGCGGCGTGATGCGCAACGCCCGGTCGGCCTGGGCATCGCCGGGCGGCGGCATGCCATCGGGGCTGCGCAGATGCAGCGTGCGCAGGCTGCTGCCGTCGGGCTGCGGCACGCGCTCGATGGCCCATTCGCCGGGCTGGTCGATCATCCAGGCACGGCCGGCCACGAAGAAGCCCCAGCCCGGCTCGATGTTGTAGACCATCGGGCGCGATGCCACCGGCGGGTTGCCGCCCAGTTGTCCGCCGCTGGCCACCCACTGCACGCGGCGCAGCGCCGCGTCATGGGCCACGATGCGCCGGCGATCCCAGCGGAAGTTGCCATCGCGCATCACCAGGTCGGCACCCACCAGGTCGACCCCGTCCAGCGCCGCGCTGGCCGCATGCTCCAGCCCGCAGCTGCGTGAGCCGAAGCTGGTGTCGCCGGTTCCGGTGCTGGCGCCGATGCTGGCGCAGGTGATGGCGGCCGCGGCACGCAGCGTGTCCGGGCTGGCGCCCGGCTGCATGCTCACATTGGGGTGCCGGGCCGCCGGCAGGGCCGTGTGGGCCGTCACCAACTGCAGCGCGTCGCCGGGCACCCGGGCAAACCAGTCCAGGCCGTTGCCCGTGGCCCAGCCGCTCACCGGCACCGAGCTGCGCAACAGCGGGGCGTTGCCTGCATGGCAGCCGCCGTACGTCGAGAACGTGATCGGCTGGCTGGCCGACAGGCCCGAACGGCGCACCACCAACTGCTCGTCCCACACGCCACCGCACCTGAACAGCACCGTGTCTCCCGGGCCGATGGCCTGCGGCGCCACGGCCTGGGCCGCCAGCCAGGCATTGACGCGGGCCACGCTGCGCCACGGGCCCAGGCCGGCCGCGGCATTCACGCTGGCCTGGGTGCCGGTGTAACCGTCGTTGCCCAGCACCGGGTCGACATGGTAGGTGGCGGCGAGCGCCGGCGCCGCCAGCACGGCAGCCCCCAGCAGCCCGAAGCGCACACGCGAAAGCAGTTGGGACACGGCGGCCCTCCAGGTAAAAATCTAACCTGCAGGATGCACGGCCAAATTGACCGGGCCATGACCCCGTGTAGGCCGATGTGCCCATGGCGGCCGCGCCGCCGCGGCCGGCGCCAGTCAGCCGCCTGCGGGCCTGGCTGGCGGCAATGCCGGTGCGTCCCCGGCGTCCCCGGCGGCACTGGCGGCACTGCCGGCACTTTCGGCATTGGCGGGCGGCGCGGGCTCGGGCGCTGCGCGCGCGCGGCCGGTGCGCTTGCCCGCCTCGCGCGCGGCCTTGCGCACCGCGCGCTCGGCATCGCGTGCCTGGCCCTCGGCCCACCAGGCGGCAAAGTCTTCCGGCGTTTCCAGCGTGATGCGGCCCCAGGCACCGCTGCGGAAATCGTTCAGCACGATCTCGGCCGCCTTCTGCAGATCGATGCGGCCGCCGGCCATCAGCGCGCCGCGCCGGCGGCCGATCTCGGCCAGCAGCGCATCATCGGCCAGGCCCGCGGTGTCGGCCAGCTTGTAGCGCGTGGCCAGGCGCTCGGCATAGGGGCCGCGCACGCTGGCCAGCAAGGCGGTGGCCACCTCCTGCTCGTCGTAGGCGTTGCGGCCCACGCTGCCGCTGGCGGCCAGGTGGTAGCCGCTGCGCTCGACCGTGATGCGCGGCCACAGCATGCCGGGCGTGTCGAACAGGTAGAAGTCGTCGGCCAGCGTGATGCGCTGCTCGGTCTTGGTGATGCCGGCCTCGTCGCCGGTGGCGGCGCGGCGCTGGCCGACCAGGCTGTTGACCAGGGTGCTCTTGCCCACGTTGGGCACACCGCAGATCAGCACCCGCAGCGGCTTGGTCATGCCGCCACGGCGTGGCGCCAGCTGGCGGCAGGCGGCAATCAACGCCCGCGCCGGCGCGGCGGCGCTGGCATCCAGGCCCAGGGCCTGGGTCTGCGCCTGGGCCTGGAAGTGCGCCAGCCAGGCCGCGGTGCGGCCGGCGTCGGCCAGATCCTGCTTGTTCAGCACCTTCAGCGCCGGCTTGCCGGCGGTCAGCTCGGCCAGCAGCGGGTTGCTGCTGGAGCCGGGCAGGCGCGCATCGAGCAGCTCGATCACCACATCGATCTCGGGCACGCGCTCGATGATGGCCTTGCGCGTGGCGTGCATGTGGCCGGGAAACCATTGGATGGACATGCGGTGCCTGTTTGCGCAGCAGCAGCTGGGATCAGTGGGGCCGGATTGTCGCCGCACGCGGCCCACGAAAAAGGGGGCCGCAGCGGCCCCCCTGGCAATGCCGCGCCGCGGCTCAGGCGAGTGCGGCGTCCTTGAGCTTCTTCATCGCGCGCACCTTGACCTTGGTGCTGGCCGGCTTGGCCGCGAACTTGCGCTCCAGCTTGGTGAAGGGGTCGATGCCCACACGCGCCTTCTTGGCCGGCACCTGCAGCGAGGTGATCTTGAACAGGCCCGGCAGCGTGAACTCGCCCAGGCCCTTCTTGGCCACCGAGGCGGCGATGGTGGCTTCCAGCGCGGCCATCACGGCCTTCACCGCCTTGGCGTCCACCGCAGCGGTGGTGGCCAGGTGGGCGATCAGCCCGGTCTTGTTGAACGCGGTCTTGATCGGCTTGAGCGGGCCGGTGATCACGGGCTTCAGCGGCGCGGCGGCCACGGGCTTGGCCACGGCCTTCACGGCGGGCTTG
>CAYPDO010000224.1:0-1824 GCA_964409495.1 uncultured Bordetella sp. | reverse complement strand
CCGCAGCCTTGACGGCCGGCTTGGCGGCGGCCTTGGGGAGGGTGGTCTTCACGGCGGCCTTCTTGGCCGGCGCCTTCTTCACAGTTGCCATGTGTCTTCGGATCCAGGTGAATGCGCAAGCCGGGCATCGATCGGCTGGCCGTCACCCACAAGTGCCCAGGCCAGGGCGCGCATTCTAGGGGCGTGCTCCGAAGGCGGATGCGGGGCGCCGCCCCCGTGGAGCCAATGGTGCGGCCAGCGCCGGCCGGGCGCCGACGCTCAGCGCACGAAGGCGGGCTTCAGCGGCACCGCCAGCGCGGCCCAGCCGCGGCTGTTGCGCAGGGTCTGGCAGACATTGCCCACCGGCACCGAGGGGCCGGCCGCGGCCTGGGCATAAACATCGGTCGAGCCGGGGATGAGCCAGTCGCTGTAGCCGATGAACTGCGATGCAAAACCGGCCTGCGGCGTGAGCCCGCCCGCATCGCCACTGGCCGCCACGAAGCTGGCCACCAGCGGCGCCGGCTCGTTGGCCAGCGTCACGCAGGCCGCGGTGCCGCTGTGCGCGCCTGCGGCACGCAGGGTGCCGAACGGCGATGCCTGGTCCACGCCGCGATAGTTGGCCGCGCCCACCACCAGATCATCGCGCCGGCTCATCTGCACGTTCACGTTCGTCGTGCCCACCCGCGGCGCCACCAGGTACCAGATCTCGATGCGGTTGTCGCCGTTGCCGTCCACTTGCGCGCCGAGCTTCCTCAGCGCCACGCCGCCGTAGCTGACCGACACCGCGCCGTTGTTGTTGGTGGCGGCCACGCCCACCAGCAGCAGGCGGTTGTTGCCGGCCGGCACGGTGTGCTGGAAGTCGATCGTCGAGGCCCCCGGCGACACCGCCCGGCTGCCGCTGCCTGCCGCCAGGCCGCCTTCCCACAGGTATTGCGCGTACTGCCAGGCCTGCTGGCCGACGCGGTCACCCACCAACAGGCCAGTGGTGTTGTCGTCGTTGAAGTGGATGCCGCCGAGCAGCCGCGAGGCGGCGGCGTCGTGGGCGGCCGACGTGAAGGTGGGGTGGCTGATGGTGGTGGTGATGGCCGGAATGCCGGGCTCCACGCGGCCGAAGTTCGGCGCCAGGTTGACCGAGTAGTTCAGCGCATCGTTGCCGGTGAAGTTGCGCAGCACCGCGGCGCTGGCGGCCGAGAACGTGGCATGGCCAGAGATCCAGCCCGCGAACGCCGGCGACAGGTTGCTGCCCGGGTTGTAGGGCGACCACTTCGCGCCGTCGATCCAGCCGTTGGGCTGGCCCACGCCGCCCCACGCGAAGATCGCCTGCCCCTGCTTGTTGGTGCGCACCGCGGTGATCGGCCGCACCCCGTCGGACTGGCGCTTGAGGTGCCAGGCCACGATGCCGGCATCGAACGACGCGTTGTGCATCGCGAAGAACATGCGCACGTCGCGGTCCAGCGAGGTGCTGGCGTTGTAGTCGCGGCGCGCCACATGCTGCGCGAACAGGCCCCAGTGGCCGGGCGGCAGCTCCGACTCGGGGCCGTCGGCCCAGTACTCCACCAGCAGCTTCTGGGCCGGCGTCAGCGCGCCGCTGACCTGGATGATCTGGTCGATGTCGGCCTGGTAGAGCTGCGGGCTCTGCAGGTAGCGCGGGCCGGCCGCCACCTCGGGCAGCGTGTCGAACTGTGTCGCCGAGGTGAGCGCGAAGCCGCGCACGCGCTCCCAGTGCGGGGCGATGAAGCTCTGCACCACGCCGGTGGGCCCGGTCAGCGGCTGCCAGTGCAGCGGGTCTGCCGCATTGGGCGTGCACACGCCCGCCGTGGTGGGCTGGCAGAAGGGCATCGGCGC
>CAYPDO010000223.1:0-7319 GCA_964409495.1 uncultured Bordetella sp. | reverse complement strand
CCTGCCAGCCGGCCAGCGCATCGGCGCTGTGCCGAAGTGCCGCCGGGGCATCGCCCCGGGCCAGCGCCACGCGCGCCAGGCCGGCATGGGCCAGCGTCACATGTGCCCAGTGCTTGTTGGCGGCCACGTCGATCAGCCGCTGGAAATGCTGCTGCGCGCCGTCGAGATCGCCCGTCTCCAGCAGCAGGCGGGCCCAGCGTTCCTGCATCGCCGAGCTGGGCTGGGTGTGTGGCTGGTCATGCGCCTCGAAGTCGGCCTTGGCCAGGGCCAGCACCTCGCGCGCCTGGTCAAGGCGGCCCAGCTGGGCCAGCGCGTCGCCCAGGTTGCGCCGGCAGCGGCGCAGGTCGAACTCGAAGCTGGCCTTGCGCCGGAAGCCGGCTTCGGCGGCCTGCAGCAGCGGCAGCGCCAGCGCGGGCCGACCCTCGGCGTTGAGCCGCTCGCCGTACAGCTCGCGGGCCATGCTGGCATCGGGCAGCGCCGCCTCGGGCGGTGGCAGGCGGCGCATCAGGGCCTCGAACAGCGGCAGCGCCGCGGCGCGGTCGCCGGCCAGGTGCAGGGTGCGGGCATGGCGGGCGCGCGGCAGCCAGGCGGTGGCGAAGTCGGCACCGCTGGTGCGCTCGGCGATGTCGGCGGCGCGGCCCAGCGCCAGCGCCGATTCGGCCAGCTGGCCGGCCTGCTGCAGCTGCGTGCCGCGGTTGGCATACAGGGTCTGCAGCTCGGCCTCGTTGCGCCCGGGCAGGCGCTCGGCCAGCGCGATGGCGCGCTGGTTGGCGGCCAGGGCCTCGGGCAGGCGCATCGCCGAGTTGTGCTCGGTGGCGATCTCCGACCACACCGTGACATGGCCGCGCTGGCCGCGTTCCAGCTCGGCGAACAAGGCCTCGGCGCGCTGCAGTGCCACCAGGCGCTGTGCCGCCTGGTCGGGCTGGTTGCGCTGGCAGATGCCCTGGTTCATCCACCAGTGCGCGCGCAGGGCCGAGTGGTCGCGGCCGGCCTGGCGGATCGGCCCGTCCAGCTCGGCCAGCAGGCGCCGGCATGCGGCCTGGTCGCCGCGCTTGTAGGCCTGGGCGGCCCGGTCGATGCCGGCCGCCAGCACGTCGTCGTGCAGCGGGCCGTGGCGTTCACGCACCAGGGCCACATGGCGTGCCAGCAGGTCGGCATAGGCCGCGTCCTCGCCCAGCTCGCGGTAGATGTCGGCCGCGGTGCGCAGCAGCTCGCTGCGCAGTTCGGGGTCGGCGGCAAAACGTTCGTCGATGCGCGCGGCGCTGCGGTCGAGCAGGGTCTTGGCGGTGGTGGCGCCATCGGGCTTGCCACCCGGCAGGCGCGGATCGGCGGCACTGAACACGCCCAGCAGGAAGTCTTTCACGGCTTCAGCGCGGCGTGCCTGGGCGCGCGCCTCGTGCGCCTGCCAGGCCACGCCGGCGCTGCCGGCGATCAGCGCCAGGCCCAGCGCCGAGGCCAGGGCCACCGGCAGGCGGTGGCGCTGCACGTAGCGCCAGGCCTGCGCCCAGGCGGTGATGCGGCGCGCGCGGATCGGCCGGTGCTCGCGCTGGCGGCGCAGGTCGTCGGCCAGCGCGGCCACCGAGGCATAACGCGCCGCCGGCAGGGGCTGCAGGGCGCGCACGGTGATGGCGTCCAGATCGCCGGCCAGCGCGCGGCGCAGCGCCGGTGTGGCCGCGCGGCGCGAGGGCAGCGGCGGCTCGCGATCGGCCGGCCGGGTGGCCAGGCTGCCGTCGAAGGCGGACGAGTCGGTGAGCAGCTCGAACAGCATCAGCCCCAGCGCATGCACGTCGGTGGCGGCCGTCACCGGGCCGCCGGCGAGCTGCTCGGGCGCGGCGTAGCGCGGCGTGGCCAGCACGCTGCCTTCGCGCGTCAGCGCGATGCTGTCGGCAGCGGCCGGGTCGTCCGCATGCAGCAGCCGGGCGATGCCGAAGTCCAGCAGCTTGACCTCGCCCGCCGGCGTCACCAGCACATTGGCCGGCTTGATGTCGCGGTGGGCCACGAAGCGCGCGTGGGCATGGTCCACCGCGGCCAGCACCTGGTCGAACAGGGCCAGGCGCTGCGCCAGCGGCAGGGCGCGGGCGCGGCACCAGTCGGTGAGCGGCTCGCCCGGCACCGCCTCCAGCGCCAGCCAGGGCTGGCCGTCGGGCGTGACGCCGGCATCGAAGAACGCCGCGATGTGCGGATGCGCCAGCCCGGCCAGGATGTCGCGCTCGCGCGCGAAGCGCTCGCGCACGGCGGCGGCGTTCAGGTTCTCCAGCAGGTGGCGGTGCGGCAGCTTCAGCGCCACCTGGCGCTGGAAGGCGCCATCGGCGCGCTCGGCCAGCCACACCACGCCCATGCCGCCGCGGCCCAGTTCGCGCATCAGCGCATAAGGGCCGATGCGCTGGCCAGGCTGCAGACCGGGCGGGCCATCGCCGGGGCCACCGGCCGGGCTGGCGGGCAGCTGCGGCCCTTCGGCGAGGAAGTCATCCCGTTCGGTTTGGGGCGTGGCCGCCAGCACCGCGGCCAGGGCCGGGGCCAGGTCGGCCTCGTCGGCCGGCAGCGCGGCCAGCGCTGCGGCGCGCGCGGTGGCATCGGGCAGGGCCAGCAGCGCGTCCAGCCGGTGGCTGAAGACCGGCCAGCGCGCGGGCGGGCAGGGCAGTTGCAGTGGCGTGCGGCGCATCAGCCCAGCATGCTGCGCAGCAGGGCGCGCGCCTTGTCCCAGTCGCGGCGCACGGTGCGGTCGGTCAGGCCCAGGGCCTGGGCGATCTCCAGGTCGTTCATGCCGGCGAAGTAACGCATCTCCACCACCTGGGCCAGGCGTGGCTCCACGGCGGCCAGCGCGGTGAGCGCGGCGTCCACCTGCAGCGCCTCGGCCTCGGCCTCGCCACCATCGGCCGGTGTGGCCAGCGCGTCGGCCACCGCGGTGTCCAGCGTCACGGCCGCCAGGCCGCCGCCGCGGCATTCGGCCTGCTGCTGGCGCACCAGGTCGACGATCACCGAGCGCATCACCTGCGAGGCATAGGCATAGAAGTGGCCGTGGCTGCTGAACTGCAGCGCATCCAGGCGCTCGGCCAGGCGCAGAAAGCTCTCGTGCACCAGGGCCGTGGTGTTGAGCCCGGCCAGCGGCGCGCCAGCTGGCCCGGCGGCATGCAGGCGGGCGCGGGCGATCTTCTTCAGCTCGGGGTAGGCGGCGGCCCAGGCCGGGGGCAGCGCGGCCGGGGTGTCGGTCGGCATGTGCTTCATCTTCGCATGGGCGGGCCCCGTCCCCCATTGAATGGAGGGCGGCATGTCCGGGTGGCCGCCGCGCAGGCGTTGGCTTGTGCAGAGGCTGATCCGTCGCGGCCCACCCGGCGGCGGCGGTCAGACATCCTTGCGTCGAATCATCAGGAGAGTGACACCATGTTTCCAATCCACCGCGTGGCCTGCGCCGCCGCACTTGGCGCACTGCTGTGCCCCACCGGCGCGGCACTGGCCGCCCAGCCCGGCCCCTACAACACCGGCGTCGATGACGCGGGCGCGCCGCTGGCCAGCCATGCGGTGGATCCGCATTACCAGATCGTGAGCCCGGCAGTGTTCGGCCCGGCCTATGCCTTTCACGATGCCGATGGCGCGCCCATGGGCGGCCCGGCGCTGGGGGGATCCTGGGTGGCCGATGGCCTGGCCGGTGCGTCGTCGTGGATCACGCCGTCGGACACGCTCTACATCACCGACGCGCCCGATGGCAGCACCGACCGCATCACCTACCGCACGCGTTTCGACCTGTCGGCCTACAGCGCCCCGGCCTGGAAGATCAGCGGCCGCTGGTCGGCCGACGACGGCGGCGTGGCCATCCGCCTGAACGGCGTGGCACTGAGCGGCTTCACGGTGCCCGACCACACCGGCTGGCAGGCCTTCGAGATCAGCAGCGGCATCCTGCCGGGCCTGAACGTGCTGGAGTTCGACACCCTCAGCACGCAAAGCCCCACCGGCCTGCGTGTGGAGATGCTCACCAGCGCCGTGCCCGAGCCCGGCGCCTGGGCGCTGATGCTGGGCGGCCTGCTGCTGGTGGGCCAGGCCGGGCGCCGCCGGGCGGTGGCCGGCCATGACTGATCGGCGCCCGGCCAGGGCCCTGCTGCTGGCCCTGTGCATGACCCTCGGCGCGCCATGGGCCGCCCAGGCCGGCCGCGCCCAGGTGGGGGCCAACCTGGGCACCTGGGCCGATGGGGACCTGCGCCAGGCGCAGGTGAGCGGCAGCAGCTGGCGCGACGGCGTGCTGCTTGGCCACGTGAGCGACCTGGGCGATGCGTTCGACGATGCCGCCTCGGCCAGCCTGCGCGTGGAGGGTGTGGCGGTGAACCACAGCGCGCGGGCGCGGTTGCAGGGCGGTGCGCAGCTGCGCGTGCCGGGTGATCCGGACGGTCTGGCCTTTGCCGGCGACACCGAGGTGGGCGCCGACCTGCTGGCCGGCCGCCTGGACCTGCGCTTTGCCACCGACCATGTGGCCTACACCTCAGCCGGCGGCGCGCGGCGCGAGGCCTATGTCAGCGCCTACCCCTATGCCGAGCTGTTCGAGGTGTTCGAGGTGGTGTACCCGCTGGCGCGCGCCGAGCCGGTGTGGGTGACGCTGGACATGCGCCTGGACGGCCGCATCAGCGGCAACACCGGCGACAACGGCCGCATCGGCGGCGTGCAGGCCTACCTGCACCTGGCCGGGGTGGACACCGGCGAGTCGCATCCGATGCTCGATGCGGTGTGGCGCAGCGAGGCCGGCGTGGCGGGCCAGACGCTGACCTTCAGCGGCGCCCTGCAACCCGGCGGCTGCAGCGCCAGCCGCGGCCTGTGCAGCGGCTTCATCAACCTGTATGCCGCGCTGGACATGCGCGCGCGGACGCTGGCCACCGGCGCCATCGCGTTCGGCACCGCGGCGCCGCTGGCGCTCGACTTCGGCGCCCAGCTGGCGCTGAGCGTCAGCCCCGGCGTCACGCTGCTGCGCATCGGGGGCGTCGACGACGCGCTGCCCGCGGTGGCCTGGGCGACCGTCAGCGCGGTGCCCGAGCCGGCCACGCTGCTGCTGTGGCTGGCAGGCATGGGATGTTTTGGTGTGCGCCGCTGCGTCAGCATCAGCGCCAAGTCGAACCTGACAAGGGAGTGAACCACATGAGCTTGCAACACATGGCCTGGCGCATGGCGCTCGGGTTGGCCGCCTGTCTGCCGCTGTCGGCCCAGGCCACCTATCAGCTGTTCGGCATGGCCCGGTCAACGGCCATCACCACCTCGCCGGTGCCCGGGCTGGGCGGCACCGACTACCTGGACCTGAACCTGTTGAACCAGCCCGGCGCCGCCCGGTTGCAGCCGCTGGACACCTTTGCCGACACGGACCACGGCAGTGCCACGGCCCGGTTCCTGGGCCGCATCGGCCTGCTGAAGGCCTATGCCGCATCGGACTACGCCTATTGCTGCAGCGGCGGCTTCACGCAGCAGGATGGCTATGCCAACGCCACCGTGGAGGCACGCTTTTATGACGAGGTGCTGGTGCAGGGCGCCGGCCTGGCCGCGGGCACGCCGGTGCGCTACCGGCTCGATCTTTACCTCAGCGGCACGGTCAGCAGCCCCAGCTTCGAGAGCGGCGGCCGCTACAGCGCCGATGCGCTGGCCGAGGCCGGTCTGCGCGACACGCTCAGCGGCGCAGCGGCCAGCTTCAGCTGGAATGCGCGCAACCAGGCCACCGGCACCTACTCCCTCAGCATCGACACCGCCGTGGGCCGCACGCTGGCCATCAGCGGCATGCTGTATGCGGGCACCTACGTGGCCGCCGGCGCGCTGATCGCGCGCAGCGCCGAGGTGGACTTCTACCACTCGGCGGGCTACCACCTGGCACCCTCGGTGGCGGGGCTCAACACGGTGGGCGCCAGTGGCACCGATTTCGCCGCGGCGGCCGTGCCCGAGCCGGCCACCTGGGCGCTGTGGGCGGCTGGGCTGGGCCTGGCGGGCCTGGCGCGCCGGGTCAGACGATGCGGTCGCCCGGCTTGCTGATCTTGCGCATCGGCTCGTAGCGCGCGCTGCCACCCATCAGCGGATGGGTGGTGTCGCCACCGTCCCAGCGCGGGTCGTCGATGGCCTCGAACACCTCGTGCAGGCGCTGGCCCCAGGTGTTGCGGATCATGCGGAAGTAGGCGTTGTGCTCGTCGATGCACACATGCTGGCTGCTGCGGAAGCTGCCTTCCTCGTACACCAGCAGGTCCAGCGGCAGGCCCACGCCCAGGTTCGACTTGAGCGTGGAGTCCATCGACACCAGCGCGCACTTGGCGGCCTCGTCCAGCGGCGTGTCGGGCGTCAGGATGCGGTCGAGGATGGGCTTGCCGTACTTGCTTTCGCCCACCTGGAAATAACAGGTCTCGCGCGTGGCCTCGATGAAGTTGCCGGCCGAGTACACCAGGAACAGGCGCATGGCCTCGCCCTGGATCTGGCCGCCGAAGATGAAGCTGGCGTTGAAGTCGATGCCGGCATTGCGCAGCGAGGGCGCGTCCTGCTCGTACACCCGGCGCACCGCGGCGCCCAGCACGCGCACGGCGTCGAACATGCTCTGCGCGTTCCAGATCGTCAGCGGCTCCTGGTCGGGCCCGCGGTCGAGCTTTTCCAGCTGCAGGATCTCGCGCACGCTCTGGCTGATGGAGAGGTTGCCGGCCGACAGCAGCACCATGAAGCGGGCGTTGCCCGCGCCAAGGCTGTCCGGCGCGCTTTCGTAGACCATCATCTTGCGGAAGGTGCTGATCTGGTCGATGCCGGCGTTGGTGCGGCTGTCACTCAGGAACACCAGGCCGGCGTTCAGGCGGATGCCGATGCAGTAGGTCATGGCGGGTCAGTCTGGGTTCAAGGCTGCAGGGATTTCAGGCGGTACAGCGCGTCCAGCGCTTCGCGCGGGGTCAGGCTGTCGGGATCGATGGCGGCCAGTGCGGCCTCCACGCGGCTGGGCTCGGGTGCGGCGGCTTCGGGCGCGGCGGCAAACAGGTCCACCTGGGCATCGCCCGCGCGGGCCTGGGCCTCCAGCGATTCCAGCGCATGGCGGGCCTGGCGCAGCAGCGTGGCCGGCATGCCGGCCAGGCGCGCCACCTGCACGCCGTAGCTGCGGCTGGCCGGCCCGGGCTCGATGGCATGCAGGAACACGATGTCGTGCCCGCTTTCCACCGCCGAGACGTGCATGTTCTGCGCCTGCGGGTGCTTGGCCGGAAACTCGGTCAGCTCGAAGTAATGCGTGGCAAACAGCGTGAAGGCGCGGTTGCGGTCGTGCAGGTGGCTGGCGATGGCGCCGGCCAGCGCCAGGCCGTCGAAGGTGCTGGTGCCGCGGCCGATCTCGTCCA
>CAYPDO010000222.1:0-7319 GCA_964409495.1 uncultured Bordetella sp. | reverse complement strand
CCGTGGTGCCGGCCACTGCCGCTGGCAGCGGCGTGGCCCTTGCCGCCAAGTCCGCCCCCGCGGCCACCCCTGCGGCACGCCAGCAGCCATGAACTTCTCCGCCCTGTCCATCCGCCGGCCCATCCCGGCGATCCTGCTGTTCGTGATGCTGACGCTGTGCGGCCTGTTCAGCTTCCAGCGCATGCAGATCCAGGATCTGCCCGATATCGACCTGCCCGCCGTGACGGTGGCCGTGGTGCTGCCCGGCGCCACGCCCACGCAGATGGAGACCGAGGTCACGCGCAAGGTGGAAAGCGCGCTGGCCACGCTGAGCCTGGTGGAGCATGTGTCCAGCTCGGTGATCGAGGGCGCCTCGGAAACCACGCTGACCTTCCGCCTCGACAAGGACATGCGCGAGGCCGTGGAAGAGGTGCGCAGCGCCGTGGCCGCCGTGCGCGGCAGCCTGCCCACCGATGTGCGCGACCCGCTGATCGCGCGCGTGCAGGCCAGCGGCACGCCGATCCTGACCTATTCGGTCTCGGCGGCGGCGATGGACGAGACCGACCTGTCGTGGTTCGTCGACGACACCGTGGCCAAGGCGCTGCTGAACGTGCCGGGCATCGGCACCATCACCCGCCATGGCGGCGTGCGCCGCGAGGTGCTGGTGGCGCTGGACGCCACTCGGCTGCAATCGCTGGGCGTGACCGCGGCCGATGTGTCGCAGCAGATCCTGCTGGTGCAACAGGACGCCGCCGGTGGCCATGGCCGCGTGGGCGGCGGCGAGCAGTCGCTGCGCTCGGTGGGCACGGTGCAATCGGCCGCCGATCTGGCCAATCTGCCGATTCCGCTGGGCTCGGGGCTGCACAGTGTGCGCCTGGGCGACCTGGCCAGCGTGAGCGACGGCGTGGCCGAACGCCGCAGCCTGGCCCTGCTCGACGGCCGGCCGGTGGTCAGCTTCCAGGTCATGCGTGCCAAGGGCAGCAGCGAGGTCACGGTGGCCGAGGAGGTGCGCGCCGCACTGGCCAAGCTCTCGGCCCAGCACCCCAACGTGCGCATTGCCGAGGTCAGCGACTCGGTCACCTTCACCCAGACCCAGTACGAAGGCTCGATGCGCGCGCTGTACGAAGGCGCCGTGCTGACCATCATCGTGGTCTGGCTGTTCCTGCGTGACGGCCGGGCCACCTTCATCTCGGCCATCGCGCTGCCGCTGTCGGCCATCCCCACCTTCTTCGTCATGCACCTGCTGGGCTACACGCTCAACATGGTGACGCTGCTGTCGCTGACCCTGGTGGTGGGCGTGCTGGTCGACGATGCCATCGTGGAGGTGGAAAACATCGTGCGCCACCTGAACATGGGCAAGACGCCCTTCCAGGCGGCCATGGAGGCGGCCGACGAGATCGGCATGGCGGTGATCGCCACCTCGTTCGCGCTGGTGGCGGTGTTCCTGCCCACGGCCTTCATCGGCGGCGTGTCGGGGCGCATCTTCCAGCAGTTCGGGTGGACGGCCTCGGTGGCGGTGCTGGCCTCGCTGGTGGTGGCCCGGCTGCTCACGCCGATGATGGCCGCCTACCTGCTCAAGCCGGCGCACGTCCAGGCCATGGCCCGGCATGAGCAGGGCCATCCCGGCCCGGTGATGCGGCGCTACCTGGCCTGGGCCGGCTGGTGCCTGGCCCATCCGCTCAAGACCTGCGCCGCGACGGCCGTGTTCTTCGTGCTGTCGATGGCGCTGGCGTTCTCGCTGCCGGTGGACTTCATCCCGGCCGAGGACACGCACGAGATCACCGTCACCGTCACCGCACCGCCGGGCCTGGGCATCGAGCACACTGCCGCGCTGGCCGAGGCGGTGCGCGAGGCGGCGATGCAGGAGCCCGAGGTGCGCTCGGTGTTCGCGTCCATCGGCCTGGGCGCGCAGCTGGGCGGCGACGGCCCCACCGGCATCGGCGACGTGGACAGCGCCTCGGTGCTGATCAGCCTGAAGAAGGACAAGCAGCGCAAGCGCCAGGCCATCGAGGACAGCCTGCGCCAGCGGCTCAACCGCATCCCGGGTGCACGCTTTGCCATCGGCTCGGGCGAGCCCGGCGAGAAGTACTCGGTGGTGCTGTCGGGCGACGATGCGGTGCAGCTGCAGGCCGCGGCCCGGGCCGTCGAGACCGAGATGCGCGCGCTGCCGGGCTTCGGCAACGTCAGCAACTCGTCCAGCCTGATGCGACCGGAGATCGTGATCCGCCGCGACCCGGTGCGCGCGTCAGACCTGGGTGTCTCGACGCTGGCCATCAGCCAGGTGCTGCGCATCGCCACCGGCGCCGAGTACGACACCAACCTGTCCAAGCTGCAGCTGCCATCGCGTCAGGTATCGATCCGCGTGCGCCTGGACGAGCGCTCGCGCAGCGACCTGGACACCCTGTCGCGGCTGCGCGTGAACGCCAAGAACGGCACGGTGCCGCTGTCCAGCGTGGCCACGCTGGCCCTCGACAGCGGCCCGACGCGCATCGACCGGCTCGACCGGGCGCGCCATGTCACGGTCGATGTCGAGCTCAACGGCCGCTCGCTGGGCGAGGCGGCGGAGGTGATCGATGCGCTGCCGTCGATGCAGCGACTGCCGGCCGGCGTCAAGCGCCTGGTGGTGGGCGAGCTGCAGGCGCAGCAGGACCTGGTCATCAACTTCAGCGCCGCCATCGTGGCCGGGGTGCTGTGCGTGTACTTCGTGCTGGTGCTGCTGCTCAACAACTTCCTGCAGCCCTTCACCATCCTGTCGGCCCTGCCGCTGGCCGTGGGCGGCGCCTTTGCCGCGCTGTGGGCGCTGGACTTCGGCTTCTCGATGCCCTCGATGATCGGCGTGATGATGCTGCTGGGCGTGGTGACCAAGAACTCCATCCTGCTGGTGGATTACGCGGTGCTGGCCCAGCAGCGCGGCCTGCCGCGCCACGAGGCGGTGCTGGAGGCCTGCAGCAAGCGCGCACGGCCCATCGTCATGACCACGGTGGCCATGGTCTTCGGCATGCTGCCGCTGGCGCTGGGCTTTGGCGGCGACAGCAGCTTTCGCGCGCCGATGGCCGTGGTGGTGATGGGCGGCCTGCTGTCGTCCACCCTGCTCAGCCTGCTGGTGGTGCCGGTGGTCTACATCCTGGTCGACGCCTTCAGGCTGCGCGTGCGGCGCCTGCTGCGGCGCCAGCCGCTGCGCGAGCAGCCAGCCTGAAGGCTGTCCACCGATCGCCCATGTTGTTCGTTAGGTTGGCTCAACCCCTTGTCTTTTCCTTTCCGTCCCGAAGGATCCCTTGATGTTCGAGAATCGATTCGCGCGCCTGCTGAAGGCCGCGGGCCTGGTCGGCGTGGTGCTGGTCCTGGCGGCCTGTGCCAGCGCACCCACACGCCGCCCGCTGGGCGAAACCGGCAGCTCGGCCGATGACGAGAGCGTGGCCATCGCGCGCGCCGGCACCCAGAAGCCGGCCGTGGTGCTGCAGGCCGGCCTGCAGTACGGCAAGAACACCTGGAGCAAGCTGATGCCCCAGGTGGCGGCCCAGCGCATGGTGGTGGCCACGGATCGCCCCGGCCATGGCGGCAACCCGTCCACCTCGGCACCGCGCGACCCCTGCACCATCGCCGCCGAGCAGCGCCAGTTGCTGCGCCAGGCCGGTGTCGAGCCGCCCTACATCCTGGTGGGCCATTCGCTGGGTGGGCTGTACCAGTACACCTATGCCAAGCTCTATCCGCAGGAGGTGGCCGGCCTGGTGCTGCTCGACCCGACCCACCCGCGCCACTGGGAAGCCATGCAGCGCGACACACCGCAGCTGGCCGATCTGGTGAAGGTGATGCGGTTTGCCGCGTTCAGCCGCGTGGACAAGGAAGAGTTCGACGCGCAGGCGGTGTGCCTGGACCGCCTGAACATGGCCCAGCCGCTGAACCTGCCCGTGCGCCTGCTGTTCAGCGGCCGCCGCCAGCCCGAGGAGAAGGGCGCCTTCGAGACCATGCTCAAGGGCCTGCGCCAGAACTGGCTGGGCCTGCTGGGCACGCGCGACATGAAGGTCGTGTGGGACTCGGGCCACTTCATCCAGAACGAGAGCCCCGACGAGGTGCTGAGCGCCATCAAGCAGGTGGCGGCCGAGGCCGCGGCAAGGCGTTGACAGCATGCGCCGGAACCGCTGTTTGCAAGGCCGCCAAGGCAGGCCGTTGCCAAGTGCCGGCACGCTGGGCACCGCCCTTGTGCTGCTGGGCCTGCTGGGCGCCTGTGCCACCACCAGCGCCCCGCCGGGCGCGAAAGAGGTGCTGAAGAACCCGGCCGCCAGCCTGGTCGTGGGCAGCACGTCGAAGGCCCAGGTGGCCTCCCGGCTCGGCAAGGCCGACGAGGTGCACGACGACGACGAGGGCGGCCAGGTCTGGGTGTACCGCGACACGGTGGAGGTGCCGATGCTGCTGAGCCTGGTGCCCATCCTGGGCGACATCGCCGACGGCGCGGCGATGCTGCACAAGAACCGCGAGCTGATCGTCAGCTTCGATCGCAGCGGCATCGTGCGCAAGTGGAAGCTGCGCCCGCTGGACTGAGCCCCGCCGGCAGCCGTCGCCGTGCCACGCGCCCGCCCCGCCGGGCCGGGCGCGGTGGCGGCGCCTGAACACCCCCACGGCCGAACCGCCTTCACACCCGCCCGCTGCCATGACCGGACCCCTGTACTTCATTCCCGACCTGGACCGCCACGACCCGCGCGGCGCGGCTGCCACCGTGCCCGCTGGCTGCCCGCCCGACGTGCGCGTGCTGGGGCCGCAAGACCTGGCCATCGGCGACCGGCGCACCCTTGAAGGCATGGCCAGCCATGCCGCCGACCGCATCCTGTCGGCGCCCGCCACGCCGGGGCTGCGTGTGGCCGGGGCAGGGCGGGGCGCGGTGCTGGCCCTGCAGCTGGCGCTCGAACTGCAGGGGCGTGACCACGCGGTGGCCTTTGCCGCAGCCATCGACCTGCCCGACGCGCTGCTGCCCGAGCTGCCCTGGGCCGGTGACAGCCTGCCGGTGCTGGCGGTACAGACCACGGGCGCCGCCGGCGACGCGGGGGATGCCGCCGCCCGGCAGGCCGCCGGCTGGCGCCGCGTGCTGCCCGATGCCCGCCGGCATGTCTTGCGGTACCCCGATCTGGCCACGGCGCTGGCCGAACTGCAGCGCCACGCGGCCATGGCCGCGCCACCTGCGCACAACCCGCTGCAGACGCTGCAGCAGTCGCGCCAGGCCGAGGGCACGGTGTTCTGCTGCCCCGGTGCGGGCGACAGCATCACGCGCTTCATCGCGCTGGCAGGCCAGCTGGGATCGGGCATGACGGTGCAGGGCCTGCAGCCGCGGGGCATCGATGGCCTGGGGCTGCCGCACACCACGGTGCAGGCCGCAGCGCAAGGCATGCTGCGCGCCATGCTGGCACAGCGGCCGCGCGGGCCGCTGCACCTGATCGGCCATTCATTCGGCGGCTGGATCGCGTTCGAGTTGGCGCATCTGCTGGCCCGCGCCGGGCGGCCCGCCGCGTCGCTGACTCTGGTCGACAGCGAAGCCCCCGGCGGCGACGGCAGAGTGGGCCGCGAGTACCTGCACCATGAGGCGCTGGAGCGCTTTTGTGACCTGGTGGACATGGCGGCCCCGCGCCCGCTGGGCCTGCAGCGCGCGGCGCTGCGCATGGCGCGCCCTGACGAGCGCCTGCCGATGCTGCACCAGGCCATGGTGGGCGCCGGCATGTTCTCGCCACGCACCCAGCCGGCGGTGCTGACCGGGCCGTTCAGAACCTTCTGCGCCGCCTTGCGCACCCGTTACCGGCCGGTTGACCAGCCCCTGCCGGCGGCCACCCGGGTGTCGCTGGTGTGCGTGGGCGACAGCCGGCTCACGCCGGTGCAGAACGCCGAGATCAACCGCGCCACCGAGCTGGGCTGGCGGGCCCTGGCACCGCAGCTGGTGTACTGGGACGGGCCGGGCAACCACATGACCATCCTGGCCGCGCCGCAGGTGCAGCAGTTGGGCGCCTGGTGGCAGCGCAGCATCACCGCGGCCGAACCGGCGGTGGCCGGTGCCGGAGCCTGAGACCCGGGCCGACGCCGTGCGTGGCCGGGCAATGCACATGTGCAGCGAGACCGCCCTGACCGTGACGCCCGGACGCATCGCCGTGCCCGACGCCACACAGCTGCATGTCTGGCATGTGGATCTGCACGATCCGGCCTGGGACCGGTGGCGCAGTGTGCTGGATGCCGCCGAAGTGCAGCGCCTGCAGCGTGTGGTGCATGCGCGCAGCCGTGACGACGCGCGGCGCAGCCGCATCGCCTTGCGCCTGCTGCTGTCGCGCTACCTCGGCTGCGCCGCGCACGGCATCGGCTTCGCGCTGGGTGCGCAGGGCAAGCCCCGCGTCCAGCAGCCATCGTGGCCGGGCTTCTTCAACCTCTCGCACAGCGACGGCCGCGCCCTGGTGGCGGTGGCCTGCGACGAGGTGGGGGTGGACATCGAACGCTGCACCGAACGCGCCGACGCCGACCGGCTGCTGGCCGTGATCTGCAGCGCGCAGGAGGCGGGCACCCTGCAGGCCGGGCGGCCACCGGATGCGCTGCAACACACCCTGTACCGGCTGTGGACGCGCAAGGAGGCGTACTGCAAGGCCATCGGGCAAGGCCTGGGCAAGGCGCCGGACAGCTTCAGCGTGATCGAGCCCGGCTCTGGTGACGGCGCGATGTCCACCGTGGCCGAGATCCAGGACACGGCCCAGGCCGGGCGCTGGTGGGTGCACGCGCTGCCATGCGCGCCGGGCTGGGCCGCAGCACTGTGCACGCGGCTGGAGGCGGTGCGCATCGTGCAGCGGGCCTGGACCCCCGGATTCAAAACCACGTCGATGGCTGTTATGTAAACAAGCGCAGGACCATCACGATGGCTACCGGGGGCTGGCGCAGCCGCAGCCGGCCTCGCCCTCGGCCTTGCGCTGCTCGTCGAGCACGCAGCAGGCCGAGGCGTCGCGCGCCGGCGGGCCGCCACAGCAGCCGTGGCCTGCCGCGGGCTCGGCGGCCACGCCGCCGCCCACGCTGCACACGCCGGTCTCCGGCAGGTCGAGTTCCACCCGGTCGGCGGCCTGCAGGTCGCCGGCCAGCGCGGCCACCACCGAGCGCGCCTGCTCGAAGCCGGTGGCCATCAGGAAGGTGGGCGCGCGGCCGTAGCTCTTCACGCCCACCGTGTACAGGCCGGGTTCGGGATGGCCCAGCTCGCGGTGGCCATGCGGGCGCACCGTGCCGCAGCTGTGCAGGTTGGGATCGATCAACGGGCCCAGCGCCTCGGTGGCCTCGAGCCAGGGGTCGAGCCGCACGCGCAGCTCGCGCGTGAGCTTCAGGTCGGGCCG
>CAYPDO010000221.1:2944-7325 GCA_964409495.1 uncultured Bordetella sp. | reverse complement strand
GCCAGATGGTGGCCACGCTGCACGACCATGGCCTGGAGGTGCTGCTCGATGTGGTCTACAACCACACCGCCGAGGGCAGCGAGGCCGGGCCCACGATCAGCTTTCGCGGGCTCGACCACGCCAGCTGGTACCGCCTGGTGTCGGGCGACCACAGCCGCTGCGAGAACCTCACCGGCTGCGGCAACACCGTGCACGTGGCGCACCCGCGCGTGGCGCAGTTCGTGCTGGATTCGCTGCGCTACTGGGTGCAGGACATGGGCGTGGACGGTTTCCGCTTCGACCTGGCGCCGGTGCTGGGCCGCACCCGCCACGGCTACGACCCGCATGCCGCGTATTTCACCGCGCTGAAGCAGGACCCGGTGCTCAACCGTGCCCACCTCATCGCCGAGCCCTGGGACATCGGCCCCGACGGCTACCAGGTGGGCCGCTTTCCCGGCCGCTGGCTGGAGTGGAACGACAAGTTCCGCGACTCGGTGCGCCGCTACTGGATCGGACGCGGCAACGGCGGCGGCGTGAGCCGCGGCGAGTTTGCGCGGCGCTTCACCGCCAGCAGCGACCTGTTCCACCACGGCCAGCGGCGGCCGAGCGCCAGCGTGAACTTCATCGTGGCGCACGACGGCTTCACGCTGATGGACCTGGTGAGCTACAGCCGCAAGCACAACCAGGCCAATGGCGAGGACAACCGCGATGGCCGCAACGACGAGCCGGCCACCGGCTTCGGCACCGAGGGGCCCACGGCCGAGCCCGGCCTGCTGGCGCTGCGCCGGCGCGTGCGCCGCGCCATGCTGGCCACGCTGATGCTGGCCCAGGGCACGCCCATGCTGTGCGCGGGCGACGAGATCGGCAACACCCAGGGCGGCAACAACAACGCCTACTGCCAGGACAACCCGACCACCTGGCTCGACTGGGCCGGCGCCGACACCGAGATGGCCGCCTTCGTCGGCGAGCTGGCCGCGCTGCGCCGCCGCGAGCCGGCGCTGCACCACGATCGCTGGTTCCAGGCCCGCAGCACCGGGCCCGACGAGCGGTCCTTGAGCTGGTTCGCCCCCAGCGGCCATGAGATGCAGGTCAACGACTGGCACGACGCGCAGCAGCAGGCCCTGGCCTGCCGCATCAACGGCGAGCCGCCCGAGCGCCCCGGCCACCATGCGCTGCTGCTGGCCTTCAACCCCGAGGCACTGGCGCTGCCCTTCACGCTGCCGGCGCCCGGGCCCTGGGAGCTGCTGCTCGACAGCAGCGGCGACCTGTCGCCCGGCCAGCGCACCGCGGCGGCCGAGGTGCTGCGCGTGCCGCCGCAATCGGTGGTGGTGCTGCGGCAACGGGCCTGAGCCCTTCTGATGAACAACACGAACCCGCGAGACAACGCGCCATGAACCTCCACCAACGCGCCTCGGGCGTGCTGCTGCACATCACCTCGCTGCCCGGCCCGCATGGCATCGGCGATTTCGGCCCCGCCGCGCGCCATTTCGTCGACTGGCTGGCCAGCTGCGGCCAGCGCACCTGGCAATGGCTGCCCACCACGCCCATCGGGCCGGGCAACTCGCCGTACCAGAGCGTCTCGGCCTTTGCCGGCAGCCCGCTGATGGTGGCGCTGGAGCCGCTGGTGGAGCGTGGCTGGCTCACCGCCCCGGCCACCGTGCCGCCGCCCAACCGCGACGCCCATGGCATCGAGCGCGTGGACTTCGGCGCCGTGATCCCCTGGCGCATGGCCCAGCTGCGCGCGGCCTTTGCCGGCTACAGCGCCCGCAGCACGCCGGCCGACCGCGCTGTCCTGGCCGCCTGGGTGCAGGGCAATGCCGACTGGCTGGACGACTACGCGCTGTTCATGGCGCTGGAAACCGCCCACGCCGGCCAGCCCTGGTGGCTGTGGCCGGCGCCGCTGCGCGCGCGCGATGCCGCCGCGCTGAGCGCCGCGCGTGCCCAGCACGCCAGCGAGATCGCCTTCTGGCAATGGGTGCAGTGGTGCTTCGACACGCAATGCGTGGCGCTCAAGGCCTATGCCAACGCGCAGGGCGTCAGCATCCTGGGGGATCTGCCCATCTTCATCGCCCACCACAGCGCCGACTGCTGGTCGCGCCCCGACCTGTATGAGCTGGATGCCGACTTCCAGCCCACCGTGGTGGCCGGCGTGCCGCCCGACGACCTGGGCCCCGAGGGCCAGCGCTGGGGCAACCCGATGTACCGCTGGGAGCGCATGGCCGCCGAAGACTGGGCCTGGTGGACCGCGCGCGTGAAGCGCATGCTGCACCAGGCCGATGCCTTCCGCATCGACCACTTCCGCGGCTTTGCCGGCTACTACGAGATCCCGTCCAGCAGCCCCGACGCGCGCACCGGCCAGTGGAAGAAGGGCCCGGGCCAGGCGCTGTTCGACGCGATCAGCAAGGCCCTGGGCGAACTGCCCATCGTGGCCGAAGACCTGGGCTTCATCACGCCCGACGTGCACGAACTGCGCGACGCGCTGGGCTACCCCGGCATGAAGATCCTGCAGTTCGGCTTCGGCGGTGACGGCGAGCACGAGTTCCTGCCGCACAACTGGCGCCGCGACGTGGTGGTGTACACCGGCACGCACGACAACGACACCGCGCACGGCTGGTGGCAGGCCGCGCCCGAGCGCGAGCGCCGCTATGCCGGCACCTACCTGGCCTGCGGCGCGCACGACGTGCACTGGGCCATGATCCGCGCCGCGCTCAACTCGGTGGCCAGCCTGGCCATCTTTCCGCTGCAGGACGTGCTGGGCCTGCCCAGCCCGCACCGCATGAACACCCCCGGCACCCTGGGTGACGCCAACTGGACCTGGCGCTTCGACTGGCCGATGGTGGGTGACGAACCCGGCCGCGTGCTGGGCCTGCTGACGGCCGCCAGCGGCCGCGGCCGCTTCGACCTGCTGGGCGTGGGCGTGCCCGAGAAGAAGCCGCCGCCGGCGTCGTACTGAACGGCTGGCGGTCAGCCAGACCGCGGCGGCACGGCAGTGTCCGCCTCGGCCTCCGGCCACAGCGCCGGAAAGTAAAAGCGCAGCGCGTGCAGCGGCAGGCCGAACCTGACCTTGCCCTGCACGGTGTCGCTGACCAGCAGCCCGCGCTTGACCAGCGCCGTGAGCAGGTTCACTGCCGTGCGGTCACCCAGGCCGGTCATGCGCTTGAATTCGCCGCGTTCGATTTCCAGGCCGGTCACGAACAGGTAGTGCAGCGGCCGCAGGGCTTCCAGGCGCACGCCGTTCTTCAGCACTTCCTGCTCGAAGCTCAGGCAGGCGGCGATGCGTTGATCGATGGCGCCCAGGTTCAGCATGCCGCGCATGAAGGCCACCTGATCCAGGCAGACATCGAGCACATAGTCGACCCAGTCCACCAGCGCGGCTTCGCTGAGGTTGCCGCGGCCATCCAGATCGCCACGGCGCGGTTCGTCGGCGGCGGCCAGCAGCGCGTAGTAGCGCTCCACGCTGCGCGCAAAGCCGCGCAGCGGCGACCACAGGCCACCGGCGTAGCCCAGCGCGCTGAGCGCCGCATGCGTGTGCAGGCGCATCACCCGCCCGTTGCCGTCGACGAAGGGGTGAATCCAGCCCAGTCGCTGGTGCGCGGCGGCCACGGCCACCAGCGCGGCGTCGCCACGCCGCACGCCACCGTAGAACGAGGCCCAGCGCGCCAGAAACTCGCCCAGGCTGGCGGCCGTGGGCGCCACATGCCGGCCGACACTCACGTCGCGTGTGCGCCACTCGCCAGGTTCGATGGGCGTGCCCTCATCGGTGTGCAGATCGGCGGCGGGCAGCCGGGCACACAGCGCGCGGTGGATGTCCTGCACGGCGCTTGGCGTGTAAAGCGCCGCGACGCCTTCAGGGCCGGCAAACCGGGCTTCCAGATCGGCCTCGGTGTCGATGTGCGCAATGGCCAGGCGCTGGCGCGCGGCCAGCTTGGCGTCTTGCGAGAAATCCTTGCGCAGCGCCTGCTCCAGCTCGTAGGGGCGCGTGTGCTGGCCCTCGATGCGGTTGGAGTAGTACGAGTTCATGGCCCGCAGCAGCGTGCGCAACTCGGTGCCCAGCGGCTGGCTGGCCAGCGAGGTGGCCGCCAATGCCAGGTCGTGCGCCTTGGCCAGCAGCGGCTCTTGCCGCGCGGCAGAAGGGAGCAGGGGTTCGAACTGGTGGGGGGCGTTGTACATGTACGCTGTTGCGAACTCGGACGCCGCCATAACCCGTTGTCATCAATGGATTAAGTGGTCGGCCTGCTTTGTCGCTTGCGTACTTTACTGCGAACCTGATTGCGGCAAGTTGCTGTCACGCCGCCAGCACGATGTGGCTTGCCTTGATGATCGCCCGCGCCGGCTGGCCCACGGCCAGGCCGAGCTCGGCCACCGCTTCCTGGGTGATCACCGCATGCACCACGCTGCCGCC
>CAYPDO010000221.1:0-2844 GCA_964409495.1 uncultured Bordetella sp. | reverse complement strand
TGACGAGGCCGTCGAACTGGTTGCGGGCACTGGTTTGGAGGCCGGTGCGGGGCAGGGATTGGGACATGGCGTTTCCTCAGGTCGGGAGAGTGGGGAGGCTTGGCATGCAGATTGCGTTGTATCGTTGAAGATACGACGCTTGTCGGCTTTCTGACAGAGCCAGCCTATGCCCACCCCCGTTCACCCTGCAACCATAACGCCTGCCCTGCAAAGGTGCACCCGCGGCATCGGCGCGCCATTGGCCTGTTGGTGCGGGCGTTCGTTATGTCGCAATCGATACAACCATGCCGGAGCCCGGCATGGCTGAGCCCGCGGTGCCGTCGGCTGCACCCAAGCCGCGCCAGGTGGTGCCGCGGCTCACCGGCCGGCTGGAGGTCGACACCGATCTGGGCAGCTTTCTCGGTGACACCCGCGTGCGCCTGCTCGAAGCGATCGACATCCACGGCTCCATCTCGCAGGCGGCCAAGCATGTGCCGCTGTCGTACAAGGCCGCCTGGGACGCGGTGGACGCGATGAACAACCTGGCCGACCAGCCGCTGGTGGAACGCAGCACCGGCGGCAAGGCCGGCGGCGGCTCGCGGCTGACCGAGCATGGCCGGCGCGTCATCGCGCTGTACCGCGCGATGCAGGCCGAGTACCAGGCGGCGCTCGACCGGCTGGCCGAGCAGTTCAGCGCGCTGCCCGGCGGCGATGCGCGCAGCTTCCAGCGCTTGCTGCGGCGCATGGCGGTGCGCACCAGCGCGCGCAACCAGTTCGTCGGCACGGTGTGTGCGCTGCGCGAGGGGCCGGTGGATTTCGAGGTGCGCGTGCGGCTGGACGAGTCGCTGGAGCTGGCTGCCGTGGTCACGCGCGAGTCGGCCGAGACGCTGGGCCTGGCCATCGGCAGCGAGGTGATCGCGCTGGTCAAGGCCTCGTCGCTGCTGGTGTTCACCGACGCGTCGCTGCGCATCAGCGCGCGCAACCAGCTGTGGGGCACGGTGACGCGCGTGGTGGATGGCCCGGTGAATGCCGAGGTGGTGATCGATCTGGGCAGCGGCCGCACCGCGGTGGCGGTGCTCACGCGCGATGCGGTGGCCGCGCTGGGCCTGGCCGAGGGCGTGCGCGCCTGCGCGGCCTTCAAGGTGTCGAGCGTGATCCTGGCCGTGATCGATTGAAGTTCAAGCATCGAGAGGAAACCGAACATGCACCCTGCCCACATCTCCCCTCGCCGCGCCTGGCTGGCCGTGCTGGCCGCCGTCACGGGCCTGGCCGCGCTGCCGGCCAGGGCCGACGAGGTGCTGGTGGCCGTGGCCGCCAACTTCGCCGGCCCGCTGCAGAAGATCGCCGAAGGCTTCAGCGCCGCCACCGGCCATGTGCTCAAGGCGTCGGCCGGCGCCACCGGCAAGTTCTACACGCAGATCGTGGCCGGCGGCGCGCCCTTCGAGGTGCTGATCGCCGCCGATGACGAAACGCCGAAGAAGCTGATCGCCGAAGGCCATGCGGTGGCCGGCAGCAACTTCACCTATGCCATCGGCCAGCTGGTGCTGTGGAGCGCCACGCCAGGCCTGGTGGACGAGCAGGGTGCGGTGCTGGCGGCGGGCACCAAGTTCACCAGGCTGGCGATTGCCAACCCGAAGATCGCGCCGTATGGCGCCGCGGGGCTGGAAGTGGTCAAGGCCAAGGGCCTCACCGAGGCCATCACGCCCAAGCTGGTGACCGCCGAGTCGATCGCCCAGGCCTACCAGTTCGCGGTGACGGGCAATGCCGAGCTGGCCTTCGTGGCGCTGTCGCAGGTGCAGGTGCCGGGCAAGCCGGCCGCCGGCTCGATGTGGAAGGTGCCGCAGTCGCTGTACGGTGAGATCCGCCAGGACGCAGTGCTGCTGAAGCCCGGCGAAAGGAGTGCCGGCGCGAAGGCGCTGCTGGCCTACCTGAAGACTGCGCCGGCCCAGGCCGTGATCCAGGCCCATGGCTACCGCCACTGAAGCGCCGCGAGTCGCCACGTGATGACGCCTGACGACTGGACGGCCATCGGCCTGACCGCCCGGCTGGCCGCGCTGACCACCGTGCTGCTGCTGCTGGTGGGCACGCCGGTGGCCTGGTGGCTGGCGCGCACGCGCTCGCCGGCCAAGCTGCTGGTGGCCTCGCTGGTGGCCATGCCCATCGTGCTGCCGCCATCGGTGCTGGGTTTCTACCTGCTGCTGCTGATGGGGCCGCAGGGGCCGCTGGGCCAGCTCACCACGGCGCTGGGCATGGGGCGGCTGCCGTTCACCTTCACCGGCCTGGTGGTGGCCTCTGTGCTGTATTCCATGCCCTTCGTGGTGCAGCCGCTGCAGCAGGCCTTCGAGGCCATTCCCGAGCGTGCGCTCGAAGCCGCGGCCACGCTGCGCGCAAGCCCCTGGGACCGCTTCGTCAGCGTGGCGCTGCCGCTGGCGCGGCCGGGCTTTCTCACGGCCAGTGTGGTGGGCTTCGCGCACACCGTCGGTGAGTTCGGCGTGGTGCTGATGGTGGGCGGCAACATCACCGGAGCCACCAGGGTGCTGTCGGTGGCCATCTACGACCATGTAGAGGCGGGCGAGTTCAGCGCCGCTCACCGCCTGTCGCTGATGATGGTGTTGTTTTCGCTGACCGTGCTGCTGGGCCTGCAATGGTTGCAAAGGCGCAAGGCCGTGGCGCCGGAGGCGCCATGAGCGCTGCCGCACGGCCGCTCCGAACGGAGCGCGTTCCTCCCCCGGGGAGGTGGTCACGCAGTGACCGGAGGGTCGCCCAGTGAGTGACATCGTCGCCACGCTGCGCCTGCCGCGGCGTGATTTCACGCTGGAAGTCGACCTGGCCATGCCCGGCCAGGGCGTCACCGCGCTGTTCGGC
>CAYPDO010000220.1:0-7331 GCA_964409495.1 uncultured Bordetella sp. | reverse complement strand
TGTGCCGATCGCGTCGTCGGCCTCGATGCCCGGCACCATCAGCACCGGCCAGCCCAGCAGGCGCACCACCTCGTGGATCGGTGCGATCTGCGTGCGCAGGTCGTCGGGCATGGGCGCGCGCTGGGCCTTGTACTCGGGGTACCAGGCATCGCGGAAGGTGGGGCCAGAGGCATCGAACACGCAGGCCGCATGGCCGCCCGGGCCGGCGCCGATGACCTGCTCGCGCAGGCGCTTCATCATCGCGATGAAACCGTGGATCGCCCCGGTGGGAAAGCCGTCGGGCGAGCGCAGGTCAGGCATCGCGTGGTAGGCGCGGTAGAGATAGCTGGAGCCATCGACCAGCAGCAGGATGGGCGGAGCGTCGTCGGTCATGACGCGATTGTGGCTGCGGCCGGGTTGCCGGCATGCCTCCCCCCGGCTCGCGGGGGCGCCGTCCCGCCGATACAAGGCGTTCACAGGACGCTTGCATGCTGTTGCAATCGCGCCGCGGTGCATCACCCTGCGCGCCGGCGGTCTGCGGCGCCGCTTTTCTCCCTGCAATCACAAAGGCCTCCCATGCAGCGACTGCAATCGATCACCTGCCGTGCCGCGATGGCCTGCGTCATGGGCCTGGGCGCCCTGGCCCTGCCGGCACAGGCCATCGTGTCCACCAGCGCGCCCAGCAACTGGCTGGCCACCGACAGCAGCTTCGACGCCGTGGCGCGCCTGGTGGTCAACGGCAGCACCAGCTGCAGTGGCAGCCTGCTGGCCGGCGGCACCCATGTGCTCACCGCGGCACACTGCGTGACCGGCAGCGGCGGCGCGCTGAATGCCAGCAGCATCACGCTGTCGTTCGACGGTGGCGCGGTCACGGCGCGGGTCAGCAGCGCAGCCCAGGTCAGCGTGCTTGTCGGCTGGAATGGCGTGCTGGGCGAAAACGACGACCTGGCGTTGCTGCGCCTGGACAGCGCCGTGACGGCCATCAGCGGCTACCAGGTCTGGGCCGGCAGCGCCCTGGGCAAGACCGTGGTGCTGGCCGGCTACGGCTACTCGGGCGTGGGCAGCGTGGGCTACAGCAGCGCCAGCGGCACCAGCACGCTGCACTGGGGCGAGAACGAGTACGACGCGCTGTACTCCCCGGCCGGCACCGCGCTGTACGACTTCGACAATGGCGACGCCGCGCGCAGCAGCATCGGCAGCCTGGGCCTTGGCAGCACCGAAGCCCTGATCGGCCCGGGCGATTCCGGCGGCCCCAGCTTCGTCGAGGCCGCCAACGGCAGCCTGCTGCTGGTGGGCGTGCACTCCTTCGGCGCGCGACTGACCAACGCGCGCTACGACATCAACAACGCACTCAACGGCAGCTACGGCGAACTGGGCGGCGACACCACGCTCGATTCGGCCGCCACCCGTTCGTGGCTGTACAGCGTGGCCCAGGTGAGCGCGGTGCCCGAGCCGGCCAGCGCCCTGCTGCTGGCCGCCGGTGGCGCGCTGCTGGCGGCACGCCGCCGCCGCCCGGGCTGACAGGCGACACCCGCGGCACATCGCCACGGTCGCCACGCCCGCCGTTGCCGGCACCGCGCCCGCGGGCAGCGGCGGCTCCGTAGAATCGCGCGATGAACCTGATCCCGCTGCCGCGCGCCCTGGCCTGCCGCCTGCCCGTGCTGGCCCTGCCGCTGCTGGGCCTGGCTGGCTGTGCCGGCCTGCTGCCGGCCCCCACCGAACCCGCCACCGAACGCCGGGTGGCCGAGGACGCGCATGTGCGCATCGCCGAGCAGCGTGTGCGCGGCCAGACCCAGCGCATCAGCGTGCAGCCCAAGGCCGCCGCCGGTGCTGCATCGGCGCCCGCCTACGAGGTGCTGCCGGCGCCCGGTGGGCAGGACCCGTCCCAGGCCAGGGATTCCACCGGCCGGCGCGTGTGGCCGGTGCTGAGCTTCTGAGCCGCGGCGAGACAGCATGGCCGTCTTCACCGAGGTCTCGCCCGCCGAGGCCGGCGCCCTGGCGGGTGCGCTGAACCTGGGCACCCTGGTGTCGCTGCAGGGCATTGGCGCCGGCATCGAGAACACCAACTACTTCGTCACCACGCGCGATGCCCAGGGCGCCGAGCAGGACTGGGTGCTGACCTTGTTCGAACGTCTGGGCGCCGCGCAGCTACCCTTCTACCTGCAGCTGATGCAGCACCTGGCCCGGCGCGGCCTGCCGGTGCCCGAGCCGCGCGCCGATGCCGGCGGCAGCCTGGTGCATCAGGTGGCCGGCAAGCCGGCGGCGCTGGTCAACCGCCTGCCCGGCGCACACCAGCATGCCCCCGACCTGCACCACTGCGCCCAGCTGGGCGCGGTGCTGGCGCGCATGCACCTGGCGGTGGCCGATTTCGCGCCGCAGCAGCCCAACCTGCGCGGGCTGGACTGGTGGCTGGCCACGGCGCCGCGGGTGATGCCCCATCTGGACGCCGATCGCCAGGCCCTGCTGTCGGCCGAGATCACGTTCCAGCAGCAGCTGGCCGCCTCGCCGGCGCATGCCGCGCTGCCGCGCGGCGCGGTGCATGCCGACCTGTTCCGCGACAACGTGATGTTCGACGGCCTGCCGGGGCACGAGAAGCTCACCGGCTGCATCGACTTCTACTTTGCCGGCACCGACAGCTTTGCCTACGACCTGGCCGTGTGCCTGAACGACTGGTGCCTGGGCGGCCGCGACGGCCTGCTCGACGAAACCCGCGCTGAAGCCCTGGTGGCCGCCTACCAGCGCGCGCGTCCGCTGCAGACGGCTGAGCTGCGCCTGCTGCCGGCGCTGCTGCGCGCCGCGGCACTGCGCTTCTGGCTGTCGCGCCTGGCCGACTGGCACCTGCCGCGCCCGGCGGCGCTGCTGGCGCCCAAGGATCCGCTGCACTTCGAGCATGTGCTGCGCGAACGCTTGGCCGCGCCCTGGCATCCGCCGCGCGACTGACCTACTTTCCACCACTTCCGCATGGCACTTCGACTTCACCCGGTGGCGCCGCGCCAGGGCTGGCAATGGATCGCGCAGGGCTTCGCGCTGTGGCGCCAGCGGCCGCTGGCCTTCATGGGCCTGTTCGTGTTCTTCCTGGTCGGCTTGCTGCTGCTGGCCATGCTGGTGCCGGTGGTGGGTGGCGCGGTGGGCCTGGGCCTGCTGCCGCTGCTGACCCTGGGCTTCATGATCGCCAGCCGCAGCGTGATCGAGGGCGGCCCGGTGCATGCGCTGCAGCTGGCCGAGGGCCTGCGCGTGCCCGACCGCGCGCGCCGCCGTGCGCAATGGCTGCTGTGCGCCGGCTACATGCTGGGCGCGATGCTGGTGATCAGCCTGTCCGACTGGGCCGACGGCGGCCAGTTCGTCGCGCTGCAGCGCGCGCTGGCCGAGGGCCAGCCGGGCAAGGGCTCGCCCGAGGTCGACACCATCCTGGCCGATCCGCGCCTGGCCTGGGGCATGCTGGTGCGCGTGGGCCTCACCGCGCTGCTGTCGGTGCCCTACTGGCATGCGCCGGCGCTGGTGCACTGGGCCGGCCAGGGGGCGCTGCAGGCGCTGTTCTCCAGCACGCTGGCGCTGTGGCGCGCGCGCGGCGCCTTCCTGGTCTATGCCCTGGGCTGGCTGGGCCTGCTGCTGGCTGTGGCGGTGGCGGCCATGCTGCTGAGCGCGGTGCTCGGCTCGTCGCAATGGCTGGGCGTGCTGGCCATGCCGCTGGGCCTGGCCTTCACGGCCGTGTTCTACGTCTCGCTGTGGTTCGCGTTTGCCGACAGTTTTGGCGCCCGGCCGCCGCAGCCTGCGACGACAATCGCCGCATGACGCGCGCCACCCTGCCCCGCATCCGCCCCCTGGCCACCGCTGGCGCCCGCCTGTTGCTGGCCCTGGGCGCGGCCGCGCTGCTGCCGGGCTGTGCCGTGGTGTCGGTGGCCGGTGCGGCGGCCGGCGCGGCGATCAGCGTCACTGGCGCAGTGGTGTCCACCGGCGTCAAGGTGACCGGCAAGGTGGTCGAGAAGACCATCGACGTGGTGACACCCAGCGGCGACTGACGCTGCTGCGGCAGGGCACCACGGCCCCTGCCGCGGCCGCCGCGGCGCCACCAGGCGCCCTCCCCACGGAGACGTTTGATCGGCGCAACAGGCACGGCCCCGTGTCGGCCGTGTGTCACGGCTTTTCCGGCAGCTGACATGCACAATCGTTTGGCCCATACCGGCCAGGCATGCCGCTTGCGTGCCGCGGTCCATCCGACAACGCCATGGAGGCTCCTGACGTGCCCAACGCTGCCCTGACCCGACTCCACCGCCACACCCCGCTGGCCGCCGCGCTGGCGCTGGCCTTTGCCGCGCCGGCCTTTGCCCAAAGCGCCGGCCAGCTGCAGACCGTGACCGTGACCGCCGAGCGCCGCGCCGAGAACGCGCAGACCGTGCCCAGCTCGATCAGCGTGGTCGGTGGTGACCTGCTTGAATCGCTGAACACCAGCGGCCAGGATCTGCGCATGTTGGCCGGCCGCGTGCCCAGCCTGAACATCGAGTCGTCGTTCGGCCGCGCCTTCCCGCGCTTCTATCTGCGCGGCTATGGCAACACCGATTTCCGCCTGAATGCCTCGCAGCCGGTCTCGCTGGTGTACGACGACGTGGTGCAGGAGAACCCGATCCTGAAGGGCTTCCCGGCCTTCGACCTCGACCGCATCGAGGTGCTGCGCGGCCCGCAGGGCTCGCTGTTCGGCCGCAACACGCCGGCCGGTGTGGTGAAGTTCGAGTCGGCCCGGCCGAACGCCAAGCGCTTCGAGGGCTACGGCAGCCTCAGCTTCGGCAGCTACCAGACGATCAACGCCGAGGGCGTGGTCAACGTGCCCACCTCGGCCAGTTCGGCGCTGCGCGTGTCGGTGCTGAGCCAGACGCGCGACGACTGGGTGAAGAACACCGTGGCCAATGCGCAGACATCCGACCTCGAGGGCTACCGCGACAACGCCGTGCGCGTGCAATACCTGTTCGAGGCCGGCAAGGAGTTCTCGGCACTGGCCAATGTGCATGCGCGCGATTACTCGGGCTCGGCGCGGCTGTTCCGCGCCAACATCATCGCCAAGGGCAGCAACGACCTCGTGCCGGGCTTCGACAAGACCAAGGTGGCCTTCGACGGCAAGAACGAGTCCGAGGTGCAAAACGTCGGTGCCAACCTGCGCCTGAAGTGGGCGCTGGGTGCTGGCCTGTCGCTGAACTCGATCACCGGCTACGAGACGGTCAAGACCTTCAGCCGCGGTGACATCGATGGCAGCGCCGGCCCCTACTTCACGGCCACCCTGCCCTTCGCCTCGGAAACCGCCGACGGCATGCCCAAGCACCGCCAGTTCACGCAGGAAGTCCGGCTGGAGTCGAACACCGGCGGCCCGCTGAACTGGCAGGCCGGCGTCTTCTATTTCAACGAAGACTACAAGATCGAGAGCCTCAGCTACGACTCCACCAGCACCACCAGCGTCAGCCCGCAGGATGGTTATCAGTTGGTGCGTCAGAAGAACGATGCGCTGGCACTGTTCGGCGCCGCCACCTATCAGCTGAGCCCCGCACTGACCCTGCGCGGTGGTCTGCGCTACACCCAGGACAAGAAGACCTTCAACGTCGAGCAGTACTGGAACAACGGCTTCGTGCCGTGCGTGCTGTCGGGCAAGTGCACATTGGCGCAACTGGCCGGCCAGGGCCCGATCACGGCCTCGCCCAAGGACAACAAGTTCAACTGGGATCTGAGCGCCACCTACTCGCTCGACAAGGACACCAACCTGTATGCCCGCGCGGCCACCGGCTTCCGGGGTTCCAGTGTCCAGGGCGCGAGTGCCTTCAATGGGCAATCCGTGGCCAAGCCCGAGGACAACACCTCGCTCGAGGCAGGCGTCAAGGCCGATCTGTTCGGCAAGCGTGCGCGTGTCAACTTCGGCGTGTTCCGCTACGAGGTCAAGGACCTGCAACTCACCGCAGTGGGCGGCAGCAACAATGCGAACATCCTGGTGAATGCCAAGAAGGCCACCGGCCAGGGCTTCGAGCTCGACGCGCAGGCCTTCCTCAGCGACAACCTGCTGGCGTCGATCGGCGTGGGCTACAACGACACCAAGATCCGGGACAAGGATCTGGCGGTGGCGGTGTGCGCCGCGTGCACGGTCACCGACCCCACCAAGCTCATCGGCACCACCACCTATGCCCTGATCGACGGCAATCCCCTGCCCCAGGCCCCCAAGACCACGCTGAACTTCTCGCTAAAGTACACTCAGCCGCTGGCCGGCGGCGAAATGTACGTCTACACCGACTGGGTGCACCGCAGCAAGATCAACTTCTTCCTGTACGAGAGCACCGAGTTCACCGGCAAGGCGCTCACCGAAGGCGGGCTGCGCGTGGGCTACACCTGGGACAGCGGCAAGTACGACGCCGCGGTGTTCGGCCGCAACATCACCAACCAGACCCGCATCGTGGGCGGCATCGACTTCAACAACCTCACCGGCTTCATCAACGAGCCGCGCACCTGGGGCGTGCAGTTCAAGGCGCTGTTCTGATGGGGATGGCGGCCCCGCGTGCGCCGGGTGCGGCGCACGGTCCGCCGAGGGGCCGGCGGGCCGGCTTGGGGCGGCCCGGCGCCCGGGCCGCTGCCGCGTGGGTCGTGTTGCTGGCCATGGCGCAAGCGACCACCGTCGTGCGCGCCGAGCCGGCGGTGATCTACGAGATCGGCGGCAAGCACGACCGATCCTTCAACCAGGCCGCGTCCGACGGCGCCGAGCGCTGGAAGGAGGCCACCGGCAAGCCCTTTGCCGAGTTCGAGGTTGCCGCGCATGCCCAGCGCGAGCAGGTGGCGCGGCGCTTTGCCGAGCGGGGCGCCAGCCCGGTGGTGGCCATCGGCTTTCCGCATGCCGAGGCCGTTGCCAGGGTGGCGCGCGAGTTTCCGAAGACGCAGTTCGCGATCATCGACGCGGTGGTCGACGCGCCCAATGTGCAGAGCTTCGTCTACCGCGAGCATGAGGGTTCGTTCCTGGTGGGCATGCTGGCGGCCATGGCCAGCAAGAGCGGCAAGGTGGGCTTTGTCGGCGGCATGGACATCCCGCTGGTGCGCAAGTTCCTGTGCGGCTACGAGCAGGGCGCGCGCCATGCCAACCCGAAGGTGCAGATCCTCACCAGCATGACCGGCGCCACGCCGGCCGCCTGGACCGACCCGGTGCGCGGCGCCGAGCTCACCCGCGGCCAGATCGCCCAGGGCGTCGATGTCGTGTTTGCCGCCGCCGGCACCACCGGCCTGGGCATCATGCAAGCCGCCCGGGACGGCGGCATCCTGGCCATCGGGGTCGACAGCAACCAGAACCACCTGCACCCCGGCACCATGCTCACCAGCATGGTCAAGCGCGTGGA
>CAYPDO010000219.1:0-7337 GCA_964409495.1 uncultured Bordetella sp. | reverse complement strand
CTGCGCCCAGCGCAGGCTGCCCAGGCTGGGTTTGGCTGCCTGCACCCGCGGCAGGGCCTCGTCCTGCCCGTTCAGCACCCCGGTCAGATGGCGGTTGGGGTCGGCATCGAAGAAGCCTGGTGCCAGCGGTTTGCCCCAGGTCCGCAACAGTTCGGCCACGGGCACATCCAGCTGCCGGCGTGCCGCCACGAAGCGCATGCGCATGCGCTGGTCGGCCACGAAGACACGCACGAAGTTCTCGTGCTCCGGCCAGGCCTCGAAGAACAACTGGTAGCGCAGCGTCAGCGCGTCCATGCCCTGCGGACACACCCAGGTGAACTGGTACTGGTAGGACGGCAGTTGCGCCAGCGCCGCTGCATGGGCCTGGGACAGCAGGCAGCGCTGCCCTCCCGCGCCCACCTGCCAGCCATCACGAACCCGCGCCAGGTAGGCGTTTGGACTGTCCGGCCTGGCGCCGATCGCCAGCTGGCCAGCGCCGGCCTGGCGGTCGAGTTCGAGCAGGTTGTCGGCCGGCAGGGTGTAGATCAGCCGCACACCGCTGCGCGTCACCTGCACCGAGGTGTCGGTGAAGCCCGAGACATGCGCTGCGCCCGGGCCATGCCAGCCCAGCAGCCAGATGAGCAGCGCCAGGCCTCGGGCGATCAGCCCGCTGCGGCCGATCACTCAGCCAGCGCCCTGACCACGTCCACGGCGCAGCAGCAGCAGCACCGCGCCCAGCGACAACATCGCCCAGGAGCCTGGTTCCGGCACCAGGCTGATCTGAGTGCGTCCGAAGACATCGACACTGGCGCCACTGGCGTAGGTCAGGCCCTCGTTGAGGTCGTCGGCCACGCTGGACTGCAGACCGATCGTCACCTCGCCCTGCCCCAGCACCTGGAAGCTCAGCGTGGCAAGCTGCAAGGCCGATTGACCCGCGTCCACCAGACCCGGGAAGGCAGAACCCGCCACATCGGTGGCCGGCAGCAGCGCACTGTTGTCGTCCCAGCCATTGGCCACCGTGATGTGGTCCAGGCGCAGCAGGCTGGTGTCGAAGCCCAGGTCGAAGCCGAAGCCGAGCAGTTCGTCACCGGTGTATGCACCGGCGAAGGGGCTGTTGACGGCAACGGTCACATCGAAGAACTGGCCCACACGGGCCTGCCGCGGGGCCGACAAGGCCAGATTGGCCTCGGCCAGCTGCAGCCCCAGGCTGTCGGCATAACCGTCGTTCGAGGTGCCACCCGTGCGCGTCATCAGCAGATGCACTTCCGCGGCCACCGCGCCCTGCGGCACCCAACCGGTTTGTTCACGCAGCAGCAGGGCCGTGGCACCCGACCGATCGGCCGCACTCACCGGCCCGATGCTGCTGCTGCCGACAACCTGGTTGGCGGCATCCAGGAAGCTGACCGACAGCCTGGCGTTGTCGTCCTGCGAGGCGTAGCCGCCCAGCCAGCCCGACAGCTTGAAGTGGGCGCCCGGCCCGTTGATGGCGGCACCGGCAAAGCCCAGGGCGATGGTCTGGCGGCCCGAGGACACACCCGCGTTGCCACCGGCGAAGTGGTTCAGGCCCCGGTCTGCCGGGCCGGGGTCGCTGGCGCAGGGGTAGCCGCCAGGGCAACCCAGGCTGTAGTCGATCGCCGTCAGTTCGCCAGACACGGTCCAGCCGGGCAGGTTGTTCAGCACGCTGCCGTCACCGCCTGAGCCAGCGTCGGCGCCCGGGTTGACGATCAGGTTCTGGTTGAAGGCCGCCTGGGCCGACACCGCTGCCAGCAAGGCGGCAGTGGCGGTCAGGCGGACGAGTGCGCGCAGGCGCGCGACGGGCTGGCGAAGTGGCGGGAGGGTCATGGCAGATCCTGGAACACAGGCAACAGAAGGCGGCGCGGGCTGGTTGGCGGGAGGTGGTTGCTTCAGCGCGCCTTGAAGATCGCGTACCAGAGCTTGTAGTCGTTCGCGGTGATGCAGGTGTCACCGTCGAGGTTGGCGGCGAGGACGTAGCGCGCTTGGCCGAAGCAGGACCCCATGGCGCCACGGATGACCGCGTAGTCGCCCATGTCGACACGGCCATCGCCGTTGATGTCGCCCTTGAGCACCACGCGGAAGCTCACCCGCGGCACGATCTCGGTGTAACCGTCGTTCACCATCACCGTGGCGTAGTAGTCACCGGCGGGCAGGCCGCTGAAGCTGGTGGTGCCGGCGCTGCCCGGCAGGTAGCGCCACAGGGTGGACGGCACGCTGCTCGGCGTCTGGCCGGCCTGGTAGATGCCGATCCAGTCACGCGGGCCGCCCGGGGTGCCCGTCCAGCTGAAGCTGATCGCCTCGGTGGTCAGGTATACGCCCTTGGTGGCCGCCAGCGTGGGGGCCGGTGGTGGCAGCACGGCATCACCAACAGTGAAGTCGACCCGGTTGGACACCTCGGTGTACGAGTCATTGGTGTACAGGGCCAGGAAGTAGCTGCCTTCGGGCAGGTCGTTCGTCACCGCCACCGTGCCGTCGGGCTTGCCCTCGACGTAGTAGTAGGCCACCAGCTTGCCATCCGCCCCCACGCCAGGCGTGGCGCCCTGGCGGAAGATGCCGATGTAGTCCTTGGGGATGCCAGGTCCGCCGGTGAAGCGGATGCTGAAGTCCTCTCCGATCTCCAGCGCGGTCTTGTCCATTGCCACCGTGCCGATGCGGTCGCCCACCGAGAACGCGATGCGCTCGATGATCTCGAAGTAGCCGTCATTGACGAAGAAGCTCGCGTAGTAGTAGCCCTTGGGCAGGCCGGTGAAGCTGGCACTGCCGCTGGCGGTGGGCGTGTACTTGAACTGGGTGGAGCCGGCCTGGCCGGGTGTCTGTCCCACGCGGTAGATGCCGATCCAGTCCTTGGCGCCGGCCGGCGCCTGCGTCCAGTTGAAGGTGACGGTCTCGCCAACGGCAAACACCTTCTGGTTGATGGCCACCACAGGCGTGCTGCCGACATAGAACGGCACGCGCGGCGCGATCTCGGTGTACCCATCGTTGGAGAACAGGGCCACGTAGTACTCGGTGCCCGCGGTCAGGCCGGTGAACGACACCTTGCCATTGAGCCCGACCACGTACTGGAACTTGGTGGAGCCGACACTGCCTGGCGTCTGACCCTTCTTGTAGATGCCGATCCAGTCCTTCGGGTTGCCCGAGCCGTTGACATAGGACACCACCACCGGGTCGCCGGTCGGGGCATACACCCGCTTGTCCAGCGTGATCCCCGGAGAACCCGTCGTGCTGCCCTCGACCGTGAAGGCATGGCCGGTCGACCAGGGTGACCATTGCAGGTTGGTGTCGCGGTGGCGCACCCGCACGTGGTACGTGCCATTGGGCAGGCCGTACTGCGGGACCTCGAGCGTCAGGATGTCCACGCCCTGGTGGATGTCGACCGGCTCATAGTCGGGCGCACCGGTGTCCCCGTAGATGTTCTCGACGTCGCGGATGCGGTCGAGCACCAGGTCGGTGAAGCTGGCGTCGCGGGCGATCTGGAACCGCGTGGTGTTCAGCGCCTCGCCGAACGCCGAGCCGAAGGCACCGCTGATGAAGCTGTGCGGCAGGTTGACCGGGCTGCTGCCGACACCAGCCACCAGGCTGGGCTGGTCGGGCGCACCGCGGTCAAGCTTGCGGTGGAACTCGTCGATCAGGCGGCTCTGGTAGGCGAAGCCCAGCTTGGGATGCGCCTCGGCATAGGAGCGCACCGTCATCTCATTGGTGTCGAGATCGAACTCGATCAACTGCCAGGTCCAGTTCGCGATGGTCTTCTGCACATCGTCGAAATCCTTCTCGGTGGACTGGCCCCAGACCTGGTCCCATGCGGTGCCGCCAGAGATCATGTGGTACGTGGAGGCATCACGCGTCTGGCCGCGGGCATACAGGTGGTGATGGCCCGCGATGTTGAGCACATGCTTGGGCGTGCCCGACAGGATGGGCATCACCTCGTTGCGCAACCAGTTGGAGATGTCACCCACGTATTGCTCGGCCTGGTAGGGCCGGTGGATCACGCTGATGATCCAGTCGACGTCGGGGTCGGCCGACGCGGTGTTGACCACCGCGCGCACCCACTCGCGCTGGGTGGTGCTGGTGGCCTCGCTGTCGAGGTGGATGAAGAGCACCCTGCCGACATGGTTGGCGTAGTAGCGCTCATCCGGGCCGGCGGCATGGCCCTTGTAGTTGATGCCATCGATGAAGAAGTGCGCCTTCCAGTTGACCATGCCCGGGTCGTAATAGGTCTCGTGGTTGCCCACGGTGGTCATGATCGGGATGTTCTTGGAGATGCTGGCCGACTGGCGGAAGTGCAGGTGCTCGTAGTGGTCCAGCGTGCCGACGTCCACCTGGTCGCCGTCATTGACCAGCAGGTTCACCACCGCCTCCAGCGGCTGGCCGTAGTCGGCCTCGATCTTGGCGCGCGCCGCATTCATCATCGTCAGGTAGCGGCTCTGGTCGCGGATCTGGTGGTCACCCGCCACCATCACCCTGAACTTGCCGCGCATGCCCGCGGTGGGCTGGGTGCGAAAGCGCTGCACGCCAGACACCTGGGTGCCACTCTTGATGCGGTAGTAGTAGAAGGTGTTGGGCTGCAGGCCGCTGAGCTGCACACCGTGGAAGTGGTAGTTGTCGGCCAGCTTCTGGCTGCTGCCGGTGGCCTGCTTGGTCAGCGCCTGTGCGCTGGTTCCGTACTCCACCACGGCAGGGGCCGCGGTCGTCGTCTTCCAGCTCACCCAGATGGACGTGGCCGTCGGTGTCTGCAGGTAGGGCACCAGATCGGCCGCGCGGGCCAGGCTGCATGCGCACAGCAGGCCGAACACAGCCAGCAACGCCAGCACACGTTGTGCGATGCGATAAAACGCCACAGTCTCCACCCCAACCCTCGTCTCGTTGGCGAGAGTGTGTCGGGTGTCGATGACAGCGTGGCAGCGGCCGCCGCGCCGGCGCGTGAGCCGTTTGGCGCAACGCGGACCGGGTCCGGCGGTCAGCGACGCCCGTGGGCAGCCCGCCGACCGCGACGCCGCAACCTCAAGGCCGCGCCTGCATCGCGAGCGCCAGGTTTCCCAGTTGAATCGTCAAGGGAGGCTCAAGTTCATGCCGAGCATCCTGGCGAGTCCGAACGTCAAGGTCAGCAAGACGAGCAGCACAAGCAGGAAGATGGCAACGATCTTGGTGCCCACGCGCAGCAGCGCATGCCCGTCGGCCTTCGTCTTCTCTCGGTCGTAGTGCCACTTGACGGCAAAGTACATGCCGGTGACGAAAACCAAACCCTTGAAGAGAACGAAGACGACAAGAACCCAATCCACTGGTGCAAGCTCGGCGCCGGCTCGAAAGCAGCCATCTTGACCGCAAACCATTGCGGACGGCATTGGACGTTTTGACTCACCGCGCGCGCAAAGACATTGCGGTCGGCTGAAGCGCCCAGGTCAAACAGCGGGCGCCCGCAGCCCGAATCCTGACAGACCTTGTTCAAACTCCAACAGACCTTGTTCCGTCAGATCAACGGTAGCCAAGGCCTGCCCCCTCACTCCACCGTCACGCTCTTTGCCAGATTGCGTGGCTTGTCCACATCGGTGCCGCGCGCGCAGGCTGTGTGATAGGCCAGCAGTTGCAGCGGCACCACGTGCAGGATGGGGCTCAGCGCACCGTAGTGCTCGGGCAGGCGGATCACGTGGATGCCGGGGCTGCTCTCGATGTGGGTGTCGGCATCGGCAAACACATACAGCTCGCCGGCGCGGGCGCGCACTTCCTGCATGTTGCTCTTGAGCTTTTCCAGCAGGTCGTCAGCCGGGGCCACGGTGATCACCGGCATGCTGGCATCTACCAGGGCCAGCGGGCCGTGCTTGAGCTCACCGGCCGGGTAGGCCTCGGCGTGGATGTAGCTGATCTCCTTGAGCTTGAGCGCGCCTTCCAGCGCAATGGGGTAGTGCCGGCCGCGGCCCAGGAACAGCGCGTTCTGGCGCGGCACGAACTGCTCGGCCCAGCCGATGATCTGCGGCTCCAGTGCCAGCACGGCCTGCAAGGCGGCGGGCAGGTGGCGCAGGTTGCGCAGCGCGGCGGCCTCGCCCTCGGGCTGCAGCTTGCCACGGCGCTTGGCCAGCACCATGGTCAGCAGGAACAGCGCCACCAGCTGGGTGGTGAAGGCCTTGGTGCTGGCCACGCCGATCTCCACGCCGGCACGGGTGATGTAGGCCAGCTCGCACTCGCGCACCATAGCGCTGGTGGCCACGTTGCAGATGGTCAGCGTGCGTGTCATGCCGAGTGCGCGCGCATGCTTCAGCGCGGCCAGGGTGTCGGCGGTTTCGCCGCTCTGGCTGATGGTGACCACCAGGGTGCGCGGATCGGGCACGCTCTCGCGGTAGCGGTACTCGCTGGCGATCTCCACGTTGCAGGGCACGCCGGCGATGGCTTCCAGCCAGTACTTGCCGGTCATGCCCGAATAGCTGCTGGTGCCGCAGGCCAGGATCAGCACGCGGTCGATGCCGTCGAGCACCTCGCCGGCCTTGTCGCCGAACAGGTCGGCGTCGAAGCCGGCCACGCCCTCCAGCGTGTCGGCAATGGCCTTGGGCTGCTCGAAGATCTCCTTTTGCATGTAGTGGCGGTACGGGCCCAGCTCGGCAGCACCGCTGTGAGCGTGCACGGTGCGCACCGGGCGTTCCACGCGGGCGAACTGGATTTCACCTTGGGCATTGGCCTGGCGCTGGCTGACCCAGTATTTGCCCAGGTGCAAGTCCACCACGTCGCCTTCTTCCAGGTACACGATCTGGTCGGTCACGCCGGCCAGCGCCATGGCGTCGCTGGCCAGAAAGGTCTCGCCCTGGCCCACGCCCACCACCAGCGGGCTGCCTTCACGCGCACCCACGACCCGGTGCGGCTCGTCCTTGGCGAACACGGCGATGGCGTAGGCGCCCTTCAGGCGCACCACGGCGCGCTGCACGGCATCCAGCAGATCGCCGTCGTACAGCTGGTGGATCAGGTGGGCGATGACCTCGGTGTCGGTCTGGCTGGCGAACACATAGCCCTTGCCCTGCAGCTCGGCGCGCAATTCGTCATGGTTCTCGATGATGCCGTTGTGCACCAGCGCAATACGATCGCCCGAGAAATGCGGGTGGGCGTTGTGCACCGCCGGCGCGCCGTGCGTGGCCCAGCGCGTGTGGGCAATGCCGGTGCCGCCGGCCACGTGGTCAGCGGCGATCAGCGCGTCCAGCTCGGCCACGCGGCTGGTGCTGCGGGTGCGACGCAGGCCGCCGTCCTGGTGCACGGCGACGCCGCAGCTGTCGTAGCCGCGGTATTCCAGGCGCTTCAGGCCCTCCACCAGCACGGACACGATGTTGCGATTGCTGACGGCTGCGACGATGCCACACATGGGTTGG
>CAYPDO010000218.1:0-7348 GCA_964409495.1 uncultured Bordetella sp. | reverse complement strand
GCCTATTCGCGCTGGGCGCACGACACGCTGTTCAAGCTGCCCAACGTGAAGGACCTGCACACCAGCTTCTCGCTCGGCGAGGTCAAGGCCGGCGCGGTGCTGCCGCTGGCCCACCTGCGGCGCGGCCGTGGCTGAGCCGGTGCCCGGCGAAGCCGCTGCGCTGCGCCAGCATGCCGAGCGCGTGGACCGGCTGTGCCGGCCGGGTGCGGTGGCCGATGCGGTATCGCTGGCTGGCGGTGTGGCACCGCAGCGCATCGAGACCCACCTGTCCACGCTGCTGCTCTACCCGCAGCGCGTGCTCAAGCTGAAGAAGCCGCTGCACCGGCCCTTCGTCGATTTCTCCAGCGTGGCGGCGCGGCACCAGGCCTGCGTGCATGAGCTGCGGCTGAACCGCCGCACCGCGCCGAACCACTATCTGGCCGTGCTGCCGGTGTGGGCTGGCGCCAGCGGGCCGGTGATCGCCGCGGCCGGGGCGCCGGCCGTGGACGAAGTCGAGGTCGAGGACTGGGCCGTGCTGATGCGCCGCTTCGATCCGCAGCAGGGCTTCGACCATCTGGCCGATGCCGGGCAGCTGCTGCCGGCGCACATCGATGCGCTGGCCCAGGCCGTGGCGCAGTTCCATGCCGGCCTGCCGCCGGCCCCGCCCGACTACGGTGGCGCCGAGGCCACCCGCCTGTGGCCGCGCGACAACCTGCAGGAGCTGGCGGCGCTGCTGCCGGCCGACGATGCGCAAGCCCGGTCCGCGCTGGCCCGCCTGGCCGACTGGACCGAGGCGCGCGGCGCCGCGCTGGCGCCGATGATCGCGCAGCGCCGCGCCGATGGCCGGGTGCGCGAGTGCCATGGCGATCTGCACCTGGGCAACATCGTCTGGGCCGATGGCGCGCCGCTGCTGTTCGATGCGCTGGAGTTCAACCCCACGCTGCGCCACATCGACACCGTGGGCGATCTGGCCTTCACCTTCATGGACCTGCACGCCCACGGCCTGCCGCGCCTGGCCTGGCGCTTCATCAGCGCCGTGCTGGAGGCCGCCGACGACATTGCCGCGCTGCCGCTGCTGGGCTGGTGGGTGGCCTACCGTGCGGCGGTGCGTGCCAAGGTGGCCTTGCTGGCCGATGGCGGCCCGGCCGGCCAGGCCCAGGCGCGCCAGCGGCTGGCGCTGGCGCTGCAGCTGGCCGGCCTGGCACCCGTGCCGCCCGCGCCGCGCCTGGTGCTGATGATGGGCCTGTCGGGCAGCGGCAAGAGCCGCGTGGCCGCGGCGCTGGCCGAGGGCCTGGGCGGCGTGCGCCTGCGCTCGGACGTGGAGCGCAAGCGCCTGTTCGGCCTGGCGCCCACCGCCCGTGGCGGCGCCGCGCGGGGCCTGTATGCGCCCGAGGCCGGCCAGCGCACCTACCAGCGCCTGCAGCGGCTGGCCGAGGCCGCGCTGCAGGCCGGCGTGCCGGTGGTGGTGGATGCCGCCAGCCTGCGCCGTGGCGAGCGCGAGGCGATGCGCGCGCTGGCCCTGCGACTGGGCCTGCCGTTCACGCTGCTGCTGTGCCAGGCGCCCGAGCAGGTGTTGCGCGCACGGCTGGCCGCGCGGGCGGCGCGCGGCGACGACGCCTCCGACGCCGGCCCCGAGCTGCTGTCGCAGCAGCAGGCCTGGGCCGAGTGGCCGGGCGCGCACGAGGCGGCCGATCTGCGCCGGCTCGATACGGCTGCTGATCCCGCCGTCTGGGCACGCCAGATCGACACCTGGGTGCAGGGCTGGTCGCGCACCGGGCCGTCGCCGCCGCCCGCCGCGCCGCCGCTGTCGCCGCCGTGACTTCCCGCACCAAAACCGGGCCTGCCGCTCAAGCGGCGCGTCATGCCGGCCGACACCCAAAGCCATGCAGTTCAACCCAACGTAGAACCCCGTGACCTTGTCGCACCTTGTGCTCGGAGAGATGCCGCACCAGCGTGTGCGCGCTTCGCAGACCCTGCTTGCCGCAGGCGTGTTCGTGGTCTGCGCCGTGGTGCAGCAGCTCGAGGTGGTGCTGGGCTTGATCGACCAGACCGAATCGAACTGGCTCACGCTGTTCAACCTGACGGGCGCGCTGTGCTTCTATGCGCTGGTGCGCTCGGGGCTCAACCTGCGCCTGGGCAGTGACCCGTCGCTGACGATGCCGCAGTCGCTGTTTGCGGTGGTGTCGATCAGCGTGTCGTACGCGATCACCGGGCCGGCTCGCGGCGCGATCCTGGCAATCATGATCGTGGTGATCCTGTTCGGCATGTTCAGCCTGCGCCCGGCCCAGGCCCGGCTGCTGGCCATCACCGGCTTCGGCGGCCTGGCCGTGGCCATGGCCTGGCGATCGCTGGGCCCCGAGCCGCGCTACGCGCCGGCGGTGGAGCTGCTGCACTTCGTGTTTGCGGCCATCGTGATGTCGGCCACCTCGGTGCTGGCCATCCGCCTGGGCCGCATGCGCGCGCGCCTGTCGGCGCAGAAGGCCGAGCTGCGCGAGGCGCTGGCGCTGAACCGCGAACTGGCCACGCGCGACATGCTCACCGGCCTGCTCAACCGGCGCGCGATGTGCGAGCTGCTGGCCCAGGAGCAGCCGCGCCAGCAGCGCGCCGGCGGGCCGATGGCGCTGGCCTTGCTGGACATCGACCACTTCAAGCGCATCAACGACCGCCACGGCCACCAGGTGGGCGATGCGGTGCTGCAGCGCTTTGCCGAGCTGGCCTGCGCCGAGCTGCGCAGCGGCGATGCGCTGGCGCGCTGGGGGGGCGAGGAATTCCTGCTGCTGCTGCCGGGCACGCCGCTGGCCGCCGCCGAGACGGTGCTCAAGCGGCTGCGCGAGCGCATGGCCGACGCCGATTTCAGCGCCATCGTGCCCGGGCTCACGGTGAGCTTCTCTGCCGGCCTGTCGAGCTGCAGCGCCGACGAGAGCTGTGACCGCGCCATCGAGCGCGCCGACCAGGCGCTCTACCGCGCCAAGAACGCCGGGCGCAACCGCATCGAGCTGGCAGCAGCCTGAGCCGGGGGGCAGCGCCGGCCGGCCAGGCGCTCAGGCGGCGTCGAGCGGATACACCGGCCGCGACACGCGCGAGAACGCGAACAGGCCGTAGTCGGAGCTGGTCACGCCCACGCTGTCGCATTCCACCAGCGCGGCGCTGAGCGGGCCGAACACCGGCCGGCAGTACATGCGTGATTTCAGCAGCAGGAAGCGCGGGCCGGGCTGGCGCGTCAGGTCCAGCCCCACGCAGCCGAACACGCCCAGGTCGAAGGGCTCCTGCGTCTGCTCGGTCACCACGATCTGCGCCGCGCCGATGTCGAACAGCACGCTGCGGCCCATCTGGCAGCGCTGGCCGGTGTAGATCGGCCCGGTGACGGTGTAGGCGCCATCGGACAGCCGGCGCACCGTGCCGGTCAGCACCGGTGGCGTCTTCACCAGGCCGGTGCCAGCGCTGGCGCGCAGCGCCGGCATCGCGCGCTTGTTGCCCAGCGCCAGCGTGACCTGCGCGCCTTCACCCGCGGCCCACAGCGTGGCCACGGCCTCGGGGTCGCACAACGGGCCCATGGCGATGCCGGACAGGCCCGCCGCCAGCGCGGCCTGCAGCACATCCATCGTGTCGCAGGTGCCGCCGCTCATCACGTTGTCGCCATGGTCGAGCAGCAGCACCGGGCGCCGGGTGGGCTCAGTCCCGCCGGGCCGCCCCAAGGGACTGTGCGCCCCCCCGGGGGACAGGCGCGCAGCGACGTGGGGGCCCGGCTCAGGCTGGGCATCCGCCAGCGCCTTTGCGCGGGCCAGCGATTGCGCCAGCGGCTCGCTGCGGTAGACGAAGCCCTCGCGCTGCGCCCAGATCTGGCCGGCCAGGCCGTCGGCCGTGCGCTGCGCGCGGGCGTGGCCGGTGGTGTCGTCGGTGTCGGTGACCACCACGCTGACGCAGGGCGCCGGGATGTCGGCCAGCGCAAAGCCGGCGAACACGCTGACCGCCGGCACGCCCTGGGCTTCGGCCGCGCGTGCGCTGGCCACGGCGGCGGTCATGGCCGCGCTGTCGCCACCCAGCGTGGCGCTGCGCAGCGTGTGGCTCATCAGCGCCAGGCGGTGCCAGCGCACGGCATAACGCGCCTGGCCATCGGCCATGGCCAGCAGCAGGCGCGCGGCGTGTTCACCGGTCTCGTACATGTCGACATGCGGGTAGGTCTTGAAGCCCACCATCACATCGGCGTTGGCCACCATGCGCGGCGTGATGTTGCCGTGCAGATCCAGCGCCACGCCGATGGGCACGCCGGGCGCGGCCGCGCGCAGGCGCGCCAGCAGCTCGCCCTCGCCATCGTCGAGATGGGTGCTGACCATGGCGCCATGCAGGTCCAGCAGCATCGCGTCGCAGCCCGGCGCGCAGGCCACGATGTGGCGCACCATCTGCTCGTAGGCCGCCTCGTCGACCCGGCCACTGGGGTTGGCGGTGGCGGCCAGCGGCGTCACCACCGTGTCGCCGCGCCGCGCCGCGGCATCCAGAAACGCGGCCATTGCGGTGCGCATGCCGGTCTGGCTGCGCCGCGCGTCGTCGTCCCACTGCGGGTCGAAGGCGGCCAGCGGCGTGGGCACCGGCGAGAAGGTGTTGGTCTCGTGGTTCAGGCGGGCGATGAGCAGTTTCATGCGCGCCAGCTTAGCAAGGCTCAGCCGGGGGGCCGCACGCCGCGCGGCCACAGGGCCCAGACGCGCAGTGGCTGCTTCATGCGGCCGGCCTGCTGCTCGGCCTGCCCGCCGGCGCCCCAGAACAGGTCGATGCGTACCGCACCGACGATGGCGCCGCCGGTGTCCTGCGCCATCACCAGGCGCTGCAGCGGCGTGGCGGCCAGCGGCTCGGTGGTGTCCAGCCACAGCGGCGTGCCGTAGGGCACGGCCTGCGGGTCCACCGCCACCGAGCGGCCGGCGGTCAGCGGCACGCCCTGGGCGCCGCGCGGGCCCGGCGGCGGGCCGGCCACGGCCTCGTCGGGCAGCGGCTCTTCACGGAAGAACACCATGCGCGGGTTGCTCCACAGCATCTCGTTCAGGCGCGTCGCACCGGCGCGCTCGCCCCAGGCGCGGATGGCCGGCCAGTTGGCGCCATCGGCGTGCATCTCGCCCTGCTCGATCAGCCAGCGGCCCACCGACTTGTAGGGCTGGTCGTTGTGGCCGGCAAAGGCCAGGCGCACCTGGCGCGTGCGCGTGCCGCGGGCGTCGGTCTCGGTGAACAGCAGCCGGCCCGAGCCTTGGATCTGCAGCACCAGCGCGTCCAGCGGGCTGGCCACCCAGGCGATCTCCAGCCCGGCCAGCGCGGCGCGCGCGGCGGGCAGGGTGTCGAGCTGCTGGCGGGTCCAGTAGGGGCGGCGCGTGGCCAGATCGGCCGGGGCGCGGTACAGCGGCACCTTGAACTGCGCGGTGGGCCGCCGGCTGGCGGCGATCAGCGGCTCGAAATAGCCGGTGGCCAGGCCTTGCGCCTCGCCGGCATGCGATTCCACGCGCCAGGGCTGCAGCTCGCGCTGCAGGAACTCGCGCGCAAAGCCGTCGTCGGGCGGCGTGAAGGCCTGGGCGCGCGCGCACACCGCGGCCCAGGCGGCCAGCGGCCGGGCGCAGCCGGCGCGCAGCGCGGGCCACAGCTCGGCGGCGCGGTCGGCGTGCCAGCCGGGCAGGGCGCTCCAGTCCACCGGCACCCAGCGCGCGCGCGGGCGCAGCCAGGGCGCCGTCGCGTCGACGGTGGCGGGCGCCGCGCCCGGGGCGGCCGGCGCTGTGGCGCCGGTCGTGGCGCCGGTCATGGTGCCGGGCGGGGCCGTGAGCACCGGCGCCGGCGCGTCACCGGTGGGGGGGCTGGCGCAGCCGGCCAGCAGCGCGGCCACGGCCGCGGCCAGCAAGGCCGGCCTGGATAATCTGCACATGCTCATGATTCTGCTGGAAGCCCTGGGCGCACTGGCGCTGCTGCTGTTCATCGTGTGGTGGACGATGTTCGCCGGGCGCAAGAACGGCGAGCGCCGCGACGACGACGACGCACGGGGCTGATGGACAGCCGGCGGCCTCAGCCCCGTCGCTGGAAGTCGCGGAAGGCCGAGAACAGCCACGAGCGCATGCCGATCACCAGCGTGTAGGGCCGCTTCTGCTCGTCGGGCAGGCGCTGGTCGGCCAGGTGCTGCTGGGCAAAATCCTGCGCCACGCGTTGCAGCCGTTCATTGAACAGCCCGGCCAGGCTGCGGCCGATCTCGCCGTGCACCAGGGTCAGCAGCTCGCTCTCGCCGTCGAAGCCGCCGCTGAAGTAATCCTGCAGCGCATGCTCGCGGAAGAAGTTCATCACCGGCCCGTGCGGCCGCCAGCGGAAGGTCTTGGCCACTTTCAGCCGGTAGCGGTTCATCGGCCGCAGCTCCAGGATGCCCAGGCGGTCCAGCTGGGCCAGGTACTTCACCGCCTCGGCCTCGCTGATGCGGTAGGCGGCCACGATCTGCTCGGCCGTCCACTGGCTCAGGCAGCTGGTGGCCATCAGCAGCAGCTTGCGGTCGGCCACCACCGCGCGCTCCTGCTCCAGCGTCAGCTCGCGCAGCAGCGGCTGGGCGTCGGCCACGCCGCGCGCCAGCTCGGCAAAGTCGATCTTCAGCACGCGGCACACCTCGTCCACCCGCGCCAGCGTCATCTCGCCGCGGCTGAACATGCGCTTGACGCTGGATTCGGCCAGGCCCAGCTGGGCGGCCAGGCGCGCATAGGTGATGCCGGTGGCCTTCAGCTGCAGCTTGAGTTCATCGACCAGCGCCTGGGTGGTGGACATGCGTTCAGCCCAAAAAGTATCGAATGACGATACCACCGGCGGCGTGGCTCAACACCCGGGCAGAAACCGCAGTACTTCCGCGGCGCGCCGCCGCACCATGCAGGCCATGTTCAACGCACCTGCCACGAGGACCGACATGTCTGCCCAAGCCCCCGCCCCCGATGCCACGCCTGCAGCCATCGTTTCGCGCGACACCCGCGCCTGGCGCGTGCAGGTGTGGGTGTCCTTCGGCCTGGCGCTGATGCTGTGCGCCAGCGGCCTGGCCTGGCTGCCCGGCAACGACCTGGACCGCGCCTTCATGGTCATGGGCTATGCGTTCTGCCTGACCAGCGCCTTCGTGCTGGCCAAGTTCATCCGCGACAACGCACAGCAGCCCAGCGACACGCCGATGTGGCGCTGGGTGGTGTGGGGCAGCTTCGCGCTGGCCATGGGCCTGACCGGCTGGGGCCTGGCGCGCATGGACATCAACCCGGTGTGGAAGGCCTACCTGGGCGTGGCCTGGCTGTACCTGATCTCCAGCGTGTTCACGCTGGCCAAGACCCTGCGCGATGCCTTCGAGGCCGAGCGCGCGCAGGCCGCCCTGCGCGGCGAATGACCC
>CAYPDO010000217.1:0-7378 GCA_964409495.1 uncultured Bordetella sp. | reverse complement strand
GGTCGCCGGCCCGGCGCCGGCGACCGCGCGCGAGACAAGGCCCCATGAAGAAGCTGCTGCTGTCAGGACTGTTCGCCATGCAGACCACCTTGGCCGCCGCCGCACCCGCGGTGAGCCTCACCATCGACACCGCGCGCCCCGGCCCGGTGATCCACCGCAACGTCTACGGCCAGTTCGCCGAGCACCTGGGCACCGGCATCTACGGCGGCCTGTGGGTGGGGCCTGAATCCAGCATCCCCAACACCCGCGGCTGGCGCAACGACGCCGTGGCCGCGCTGAAGGCGCTGCAGGTGCCGCTGGTGCGCTGGCCCGGCGGCTGCTTTGCCGACGAATACCACTGGCGTGACGGCATCGGCCCGCGCGACAAACGCCCGGTGCGGCTGAACAAGCTGTGGGGCGGCGTGGAAGAGCCCAATGCCGTGGGCACGCACGAGTTCTTCGACCTGGTGGAGCTGATCGGCGCCCAGGCCTATGTCAACGGCAACCTGGGCTCGGGCACGGTGCAGGAGATGGCCGACTGGCTGGAATACCTGACCAGCGACAGCCGCTCGACCCTGGCCGAGGAGCGCCGCCGCAACGGCCGCGACAAACCCTTCCCGGTGAGCCACTTCGCGGTGGGCAACGAGGCCTGGGGCTGCGGCGGCCACATGACGCCCGAGGCCTACGCCGCGCAATACCGCCAGTACAGCAGCTTTCTGCGCGCGCCCCACCGGCCCAAGCTGATCGCCGCCGGCGGCAACGATGCCGACACGCGCTGGACCGATGTGCTGGCGCGCGAGATCCGCCACAACATCGACGCCATCGCGCACCACTACTACACCTTCCCCAGCGGCAAGTTCCACGGCAAGGGCGCCTCGCACGGCTTTGGCGAGGACGAATGGGTGTCCACGCTGGCCCATGCCCTGGCACTGGGCGGCCACATCGACGCCAACCTGAAGGTGCTGAACCAGGCCGACCCCGAGAAGAAGATTGCCTTCTACATCGACGAATGGGGCACCTGGTACGACGACGATGCCGACTTCAAGCACCGCGGCCTGCTGGCCCAGCACAACACCCAGCGCGATGCGCTGGTGGCGGCGCTGCACTTCCACCTGTTCCATGAGCGGGCCGAGCGCGTGCAGATGACCAACATCGCGCAGATGGCCAATGTGCTGCAGGCCATGATCCAGACCGAGGGCGATCGCCTGGTGCTCACGCCCACGTACCACGCCTTCGCGCTGTACGTGCCCTTCCAGGGCGCCACCACGCTGCCGCTGCGGCTGAGCGGCGTGCCCGAGGTGGTGCGCGGCGCACACCGCGTGCAGGCCATCAGCGCCACGGCCGCGCGCACGCCCGATGGCCGCCTGGTGCTGGGGGTGGTGAACACCGATCCGCGCCAGGCCCTGCTGCTGCAGGTGGCCCTGCCCGCCGGTGCCCCGGCGCGCGCCAGCGGCCAGCAGCTGCTGGCCCCGGCGCTGGACGCCGAGAACACCCTGGCCCGGCCCGACGTGGTGCGCCCGCGCCCGGTGCAGGCCCAGCGCCAGGGCAACACCCTCACATTGACACTGCCACCGGCCTCGGTGCAGGTGTTCACGCTGGAGCCCTGAACCATGCGCCGACCCTCTGCCCTGCAACGCCGCCACCTGCTGCTGGCTGCCGGCGCCACCCTGGCCGGCTGCGGCGGCGGGGGCGGCGGCGGCAACGCCAGCGCGGCCACGCCCGCCGCCACGCCGGCGTCGGGCACCACCGCCGGCACCACCGCCGTCACCTTCACCGAGGTGAGCGTGCACGACCCCTCGGTGATCCGCGTCGACGGCACCTGGTACGTGTTCGGCTCGCACCTGGCCGCCGCCAAGAGCACCGATCTGCTGAACTGGCAGCTGCTGGCCAGCGGCGTGAGCAATAGCAACCCGCTGTTCAGCAACATCACCACGCAGCTGGCCGAGACCTTCGCCTGGGCGCAGAGCAACACCTTGTGGGCCGCCGACGTGGCGCGCCTGCCCGATGGCCGCTTTGCCTACTACTACAACGCCTGCAAGGGCGATTCACCCCGCTCGGCCATGGGCCTGGCCACGGCCGCCAGCGTCGAGGGGCCGTACCAGGACCAGGGCATCTTCCTGAAGAGCGGCATGTGGGGCCAGGCCAGCGAGGACGGCACGGTCTACGACGCGACGAAGCACCCCAACGTGGTGGATCCGCAGGCCTTTGCCGATGCCGGCGGCCAGTGGTGGCTGCTGTACGGCTCGTACTCGGGCGGCCTGTTCATCCTGAAGCTCGACCCCGCCACCGGCAAGCCCGTGGCCGGCCAGGGCTATGGCCAGCACCTGGTGGGCGGCAACCATGCGCGCATCGAGGGCGGCTACATCCTGCACAGCCCGGTGTCGGGCTGGTACTACCTGTTCATGTCCTTCGGCGGGCTGGATGCCAACGGCGCCTACAACCTGCGCGTGGCGCGCTCGCGCCAGGCCAACGGGCCGTATGTCGACGGCCAGGGCCGCGACATGCGCACCTGCAAGGCCGACGCCAGCCAGCCGCTGTTCGACGACGCCAGCATCGCCCCCTACGGCCAGAAGCTGGTGGGCAACCACCAGTTCGCGCTGGCCGCGGGTGAATCCGGCACGGCGCCCGGCCATGTCTCGCCCGGCCACAACTCGGCCTTCTACGACAGCGCCACGCAGCAGCACTGGCTGTTCATGCACAGCCGCTTCCCGGGCCGGGGCGAGGACCACCAGGTGCGCGTGCATGCGCTGCACCTCAATGCCGAAGGCTGGCCGGTGATGGCGCCGCTGCGCCACGTGCCGCTGTCGCGCAGCACCACGCCGCTCAGCGAGACGGTGGCCGCGGCCGACGTGCCCGGCCGCTACAAGCTGGTGGACCATGGCAAGGACATCTCGGCCACCCTCAAGGCCAGCACGGTGCTGACGCTGGCGGCCGATGGCACATGCAGTGGCGGCTTCACCGGCCGCTGGACGCACGACGGCAGCAACCGCGTCACGCTGAGCGCCGGCGACGGCACGGCCTACGCCGGCGTGCTGTCGCGGCAGTGGAACCCCAACACGCAGCAATTCACCGTGTGCTTCAGCGCGCAATCGGCGGCCGGGGTGTCGCTGTGGGGCATCCGCAGCGGGGCGGTGGCCTGATGCCGGGCCGCCATCGGCTGGGTGCCGCGGCGCTGGCCTGCGGCCTGGTGCTCGGCGCGGGCCTGGCGCCGCCGGCCGTGGCCGACAGCCCCCCGCTGCTGCGCGTGGCCAGCCCCGACCAGCGCCTGGCCATCGAACTGCTGGCCGGCCGCGATGGCACGCTGCTCTACCGCGCCCGGCGCAACGGCCGGCTGGTGCTGTTGCCCGCGCCGCTGGGGCTGAAGCTCGAGGGCAGCGACCTGAGCCGCGGCCTGCGCTTGGCCGAGCGCAGCGCCGTGCACAGCATCACCGAGCGCTACACGCTGGCCGTCTCCAAGCGTCGCCAGCACCTGCACCGCGCCCGCGAGGCCAGTGCCCAGTTCACCAACGCCCAGCAGCACCGCCTGACCGTGACGCTGTGCGCCGCCAACGATGGCGTGGCCTGGCGCCTGGCCGCCGAGGTGCCCGGCCAGGCCCGGCTGGCGCTGGCCGAGGAAATCGGCGGGTTCCGCTTTGCCGCCGGCACACGCGCCTGGCTGCAGCCCATGCAGGTGGCCAAGACCGGCTTCGAGGCCAGCAACCCGGCCTACGAGGAGCACTACCGCATCGATGTGCCGGTGGGCACGCCCTCGCCGCTGCCGGCGGGCTGGGTGTTCCCGGCGCTGTTCCGCAGCGGGCCCGACTGGGTGGCGGTGTCCGAAAGCGGGCTGGACGGCAGCTGGCACGCGTCACGCCTGGCCGCCGACTCGAGCGAGGGCACCGCGGGCGAGGCCGACCACGGTGCCCACTACCGCCTGGCGCCTCCCGACGCCCGCGAGGTGATGGCACATGGCGCCCAGGCCGCCGGCGTGGCGGGCCTGTCGGACGCGCTGCTGGCCGAAGGCGGGCCGCGCCTCGCCTCGCCCTGGCGCTTGGCCGCCATCGGCGCGCTGCGCACGGTGATGAACTCGACACTTGGCACCGACCTGGCCCCGCCGCCGGCCGTGGCCTTCGACGCCGCCCGCGTCCAGCCCGGCCATGCCGCCTGGAGCTGGGCGCTGCTGAAAGACGACGTCACCACCGAGCCGGTGCAGCGCCAGTTCATCGACTACGCCGCGCGCATGGGCTGGAACTACCTGCTGGTCGACGCCGGCTGGGACGTGAAGATCGGCCGCGAGCGCATGCGCACGCTGGTGGCCGATGCCGCCGCGCAGGGCGTGGGCATCCTGCTCTGGTACAACTCGGCCGGCCCCTGGAACACCACGCCGCTGACACCGCGCAACCGGATGCACGACCCGGCCACGCGCCGCGCGGAGTTCGCCTGGCTGCGCGAGATCGGCGCCAAGGGCGTCAAGGTCGACTTCTTCGGCGGCGACGGCGTCAGCGTGATCCGCTACTACCTCGACATCCTGCGCGACGCGGCCGAGTTCGGCCTCCTGGTCAACTTCCACGGCAGCACCTTGCCGCGCGGCTGGCAGCGCAGCTGGCCCAACCTGATGACCATGGAAGGCGTGAAGGGCTTCGAGTTCACCACCTTCACCCAGACCGACCAGGACGCCGTGCCCGCGCATGCGGCCATGCTGCCGTTCACGCGCAACCTGTTCGACCCGATGGACTTCACGCCGCTGGTGTTCGGCGAGATTCCCAACATCCGCCGCGTCACGCGCAACGGCTTCGAGCTGGCCCAGGCGGTGCTGTTCACCTCGGGCATCCAGCACTATGCCGAGGTGCCCGAGGGCATGGCCACGGTGCCCGAGCATGTGCGCGACAGCCTGCGCCGCCTGCCGCGCCAGTGGGACGAGACCCGCTTCGTGGCCGGCACGCCGGGGCGGCAGGTGGTGATCGCCCGCCGCGCCGGCAGCCGCTGGTACGTGGCCGGGCTGAATGCCGAAGCATCACCGGCCACGCTGCGCCTGGACCTGGGCTTTCTGGCTGGCCGCAGCGGCCGCATCAGCACCGATGGCGACGCGCCGCGCGCACTGGTGCAGCGGCCCTGGCGCGCCGGCCGCCAGGTGGCGCTGACGCTGGCGCCGCGCGGCGGCTTCCTGGCCGAGTTCGACGCCCGCCGGGCCGAGGCGCCATGATGCGCCACCCGCAGCACCCGCGGCCCCGGCAGCGCTTGCCGCGCGTCAGCTTGGCGGGGGTGCGCATGCGGCACACTGCGCGCTCCCGCCGCTGACCCCCTCCCGATGGACGAGCCAGGACGCTTTCTCTCGATGGACCACGAGATCCACACCGAGCATTCAGCCTATGGCCGCAAGCCGGATGGCAAGAGCATGCATGGCCGCATCGTGCGCGAGCTGGGCATGCGCATCGTCTCCGGCGACATTGCCGCCGGCGAGCGCCTGCCCGGCGAGCCGGTGCTGATGGCCGCCTACGAGGTCAGCCGCCCGGTGCTGCGTGAGGCGGTGCGCGTGCTGGTGGCCAAGGGCCTGGTGGTGAGCAAGCAGCGCGCCGGCGCCATCGTGCGGCCGCGCAACGAGTGGCACCTGCTCGACCCCGACGTGCTGTACTGGCTGATCCAGAGCAAGCCGCGGCCCGAGTTCGTGAGCACCCTGCTCACCGTTCGCCGCATCTTCGAGCCGGCCGCCGCCGCGCTGGCCGCCCAGGTGGCCACCGAGGCCCAGCTGCGCAGCGTGGCCGAGGCCTATGAAGGCATGGCCAAGGCGCGCACGCCCGAGGAGCTGCTCGAGCCCGACGTGGCCTTCCACCGCCGCATCGCCGAGGCCACCAACAACGACCTGCTGGCCTACATCGGCAACATGCTGTCGCTGGCGTTGCGCGAATCGATCAAGCTCAGCAGCCTGCACCCCGACACGCACCAGCTCTCGCTGCCGCGGCACAAGGCCATCCTCACCGCCTTGCAGGCGCATGACCCGCTGGCCGCGCACCAGGCCGCGCTGGTGCAGCTGGATGAAACCCGCGACGACCTGGCCAGCGTGGTGGCCGAAGGCCGCATCGCACCCTTGACCCCGGCCGCGCCGCAAAGCCGCACCCTCGGCCGCGGCGGCTGACACCCTGACCGTCCTGCCATGACCGACGTATTCACCGCCACCGTGGCCTGCCCCGTGGGCGCCCAGCTGGGCGAAGGCCCGGTGTGGCACGCCCCCAGCGCCAGCCTGTGGTTCACCGACATCAAGCGCCGCGAGCTGCTGAACCATCACCCGGCCAGCGGCCGGCTGCACCGCATTGCCGCGCCAGCCCAGGCCGGCTGGGTGTGGCCGGTGGACGATGGCAGCCTGCTGGCTGGCCTGCAGACCGGCCTGCATCGGGTGGATCCGGTGTGCGGCACGTTCAACCTGCTGTGCGCGCCCGAGCCCGATCTGCCCGGCAACCGCCTGAACGACGCCACGGTGGATGCGCGCGGCCGGCTGTGGTTCGGCAGCATGGACGACGCGCACCAGGCCGCCACCGGCCGCTTCTGGTGCTTGACGCGCGGCCAGCTGCACGACACGGGCCTGGCGCCGGTGCCCATCACCAACGGCCCGGCGGTCTCGCCCGACGGCCGCACGCTGTATGCCACCGACACCGTGGGCCGCCGCATCCTGACCGCGCCCATCCACGACGACGGCACGCTGGGGTCAACGCGCGTGTTCGTGCAGCTCACCGAGGCCGATGGCTGGCCCGACGGCCCGGTGGTCGACAGCGAAGGCGCGGTGTGGACCGGCGTGTGGGGCGGCTGGGGCCTGCGCCGCTATTCGGCCGCGGGCGAGTTGCTGCAGCGCATTGCGCTGCCGGTGGCCAATGTCACCAAGCTGGCCTTTGGCGGCGACGATCTGCGCACCGCCTACATCACCACTGCGCGGCAGGAGCTGGACGCCGCCGCGCTGGCCCAACAGCCGCTGGCGGGGCACCTGTTCAGCGTGCGCCTGCCGGTGCCGGGCCTGCCGGCCATGCCCATCAGCGCCACAAGCCTGCCCTGACGCGCGCCCCCACGTCGCTGCACGCCATCCCGCCGAGGGGCCCTCAGCCCCTTGGGGCGGTTCGGCGGCACTGGGGCGCCGGGGCGGGCACCGCCCCACCCCTATAATCGCGCTTTACCACCAGAGCATTCGTGCGTCCGCCCCATCAGGCCGATCAGGCCCAGCCAGCGGCGCCGCGCGTTTGCGTCATGACATGACCAAGTACGTCTTCGTCACCGGCGGTGTGGTGTCCTCTCTCGGCAAGGGCATCGCGTCGGCCTCGCTGGCTGCGATCCTGGAATCGCGCGGCTTGAAGGTCACCCTGATCAAGCTGGACCCCTACCTCAACGTCGATCCGGGCACCATGAGCCCGTTTCAGCACGGCGAGGTGTTCGTCAC
>CAYPDO010000216.1:0-7446 GCA_964409495.1 uncultured Bordetella sp. | reverse complement strand
CCGGTTACCTTGGCATCTGACGGATCATCACCACGCACGTGGGGAACGCCATGCCGTGCACAGCGCGCCCCTCGGCCATGGCGGTTCATCCCCACGCACGTGGGGAACGCACTGCAGGAGCCGTCTGTGCCGATGCCTGTGGCGGTTCATCCCCACGCACGTGGGGAACGCGGCGTGCACCTGCGTGGCGGTCATCGTCGGGTCGGTTCATCCCCACGCACGTGGGGAACGCAAGCTGGTGTGCTGGGCCAGCCATGCGACGGTCGGTTCATCCCCACGCACGTGGGGAACGCGCGCACTTCGGCGAGGTACTTCTCGGCCAGCACGGTTCATCCCCACGCACGTGGGGAACGCGGCACGCCGTCCTGCCGGTCAGGCACACCGCGCGGTTCATCCCCACGCACGTGGGGAACGCATGGCCAAGAAGGCGCTGGGCTGGGACGATGACGGTTCATCCCCACGCACGTGGGGAACGCTTCAACAGCGATCAGGCCAGCGAAACCTACAACGGTTCATCCCCACGCACGTGGGGAACGCGGCCATCCTGCTGGGCATCACCCAGATGCTCGGCGGTTCATCCCCACGCACGTGGGGAACGCGGCCGCGGCGCCCGCGGAGTTGTCGACGCTGGCGGTTCATCCCCACGCACGTGGGGAACGCCATCCTGCGACTGGCGCAAAACTGCCCGTCATCGGTTCATCCCCACGCACGTGGGGAACGCCACCGTGGCCGGCACGCGGTCGCGGCCGTACTCGGTTCATCCCCACGCACGTGGGGAACGCCTGCGCGGGATCTCCGCGATCGGGCGGCTCATCGGTTCATCCCCACGCACGTGGGGAACGCGCTGGCGCGGCGGCCGGGGCAGCGGTGCGCGGCGGTTCATCCCCACGCACGTGGGGAACGCGTGACAACAATCGAAGACATTCGCCGCGACAACGGTTCATCCCCACGCACGTGGGGAACGCACCAACTCTAACCCGTTGAAGAACAACAGCTTTTCGGGCACAGCAATTTCTACCGGCCCGCCCAGCTCATACGAATGCAGGTTTTTAAGGAGACTCTGGCAAGCCGAGCGAGCTGAAGCTGACCAGTTGAACGCCGTCGAAATCCACTGGCATTCGGCGGTTCTCGCCAAGTGTGACAAACTCGTAGCCTGCTTCTGTCGAGCTGCGCCACACCATCACGGCGTTGCCTGACTCGATGCCCTCTTCCACCTGCTCCCAGATGTGCTCGCGTACGCGGCGCGAGTACGTTCCCACGTACACCCCTGCACGCACTTCAAGCAACCAGACAGCCAGCCGCCCCCGTAACCTGGGTGGGGCATTTTCAAGAACGATGACCAGCATCACCTATGCCCTCTGGATTGGGCAGGGCCGGACCAACGGAGTCGCTGGGCGCATCCGGCCGTGGCACCTCGCCTGCGGCTAGGATCTCCTCTATGTCGGGGATGATGCGATCCAGCAGCTTGGTCTGCCGGAAAATGTCGCGGCAGCCCAGGCGCACCGCTCGCTCGGGGTTGCCAGGTGGATTGGACGCGGCCACCTTGAAGGCCACTGGCACCACCGTGTCGAACTTGTAGATGTCGGCCACGTCGTAAACAAATGACAGTGGCTTGCCCGTGTGGATGAAGCCCACGGCCGGCGCATAGCCTGCCGCGAGCACGGCCGCCTCTGTCACACCATACAGGCACGAGGTGGCAGCTGATAGGCAACGGTTGGGCAAGTCCGCGCTGTCCCACTCGGCAGCGTCATAGTCGCGGCCCTTCCAACTCACGCCGAATTTGCGTGCCAGCAGCTGGTAGGTTTGCCGAACCCTCGCCCCCTCGATGCCTCGCAACTGCTCCACACTGCGCCGAGCAGGGGGTTCTTCTCCGAAGCGGATCGCGTACATCTTGCGCACAACTTTCAGGCGCAGAGTTTCGTCCAGCGCCAGTTTGGCCTGGTACAGCAGCCTGTCTGCCCTTGCACCGCCGGGCTGCCCCGACGAATACAGCCGCACGCCGGCCTCACCCACCCACACCAACAGGGTGCCCACCCGGGCTGCCAGTGCGGCGGCACGGTGCGACACACGTGTCCCGGGCTCCAGCATGATGCAGGCCACACCGCCCACCGGAATATGGGTGCGGATGCCGGTGACATCCACCACCACAAAGGCCCCATCCAGCACGTCGATCTCGCCACGCTCGATGAAGATTACCGATACACGCTCCTTGATGGGAATGGGCTTGAGTGGCGGCAACAACTGGCTCATCTGTGTTCAGGCCTAAGTGCCACCACGTCACACCGTCCGGCGCACCAGCAACAGCCCGCAGCCAAAGGCCTTGGCTGCGCCCACGCCATTGAACAACAACTGCGTGAACGCTTCAGGGTCTCGCACCGTCAACTCGCCGGTCAGGTCCACCGTGCTGAACTGAAGGCCGGGTGCCTCACCTTGGCCCGACCGGCGTCCGAATTGCAGGTACGCCGAGGCCACGCAGCGTGTAGGGTCCAATTCAAAGCCGCCGCGCTCGCCCCGCTTGGCCAGCCAGGCCACGCACGACGTCTGCACCAGCGAGTACAGCGCAGGTCGTTCGGCCTCAGTCCAGTCGCCCCAGGATGTCAAACCGCGCTCGGCCAGCAACTTTTTCTTGGCCTCCGCCACCACATCGTGCCGCTGTGATTTTCCGGTACGGCCATGGCGTACGGTGGGGCTTGCACACAACTCGAACGTCAAGCGTTCACCCGCCACCAACTGCGGCGCGTAGTCACGGATCTGCAGCTGCCAATCCAATCCGGGGCTTTTCGGCGACCGGCGCGACACCAGGTGGTAGCGCGGCACACCCTGCACCTCTTGCCGACGAAACAGAAAGTCCCTCTGCGTTCCTGCCGGTGCAGCAAACAAGCGCCACAGCCACTGGTGGTCGCCGTAGGCGTCGTCGCTCGCGCGCTGGTGCAGCGCCGCCCGTTCATGTCCGGGAGTGGGAGCCAATACGCTGAAATACATGTCAGGTTTCCCTTGCCAATACCGCCAGGTACTCCACCCGGTCACCGAACTGCCAGCCAGCGCGCCGGATCAGCCGGTCCTTGCGCAGCACCGACAGCGTTGGATCTGCGCCGGCTTTGATGTGTTCGTCGAAGTAGATGCGACCGACTGCCGGCATCGGCTCCAGCAAGGCCCCTCCCGCCCCCACCTGGGTCTGACGTGCCTGCTCGTACAACTTGCCATAGGCCTCAAACGCAAGCCTGGCCGATGGGGCATCCACCAGTCGGGGCCACAGCGGCGCAGCCGGCGGACAGGCCTTACGCCCCAGGTACAGCGCAAACTTCGGACGCTGCAACGCCAGAGCGAGAGTCTGCAACGCAAACCGCGGCGTGAGCCCATCGCGCACAGTCACGGCCACGAGGCTGGCCCCATCCTGACGGTAGTCCCGCGTCGACAGGATGGTGCCCAACTCCTGCTTGGGCACCGCCAATTCTTGGCGGCGGGTGGCCTGCGGCCGCCCCTTCAAGGCCACCCTCGGCGGTACCTGGGCCGTGTGGTAGTCACGTAGCAGGCGGCCACTCGACAGCAGGCCCACTGCCCAGGCCAGTTCATCGCGCAGCGCGGCATGAGCTGCTTCGTCTTCGCGCTGCAGACCCAGGGCCGAACCCAGTAGGCCCAGCAAGGCCGACTGGCTCGGGTGCTCGGCCGTGCCGCGGTATTCACCCACCGCAGGCTCACCCCAGGACGACAGCAGCGCCTGCAGTTGAAACACCAGAAACGCCATGACCTGTCACTCCGTGACGAAAGCCAGCAGCCCTGCCGCCGTGCCCTGGCACGCATCGTCTTCCACGTTGAGCGTGTAGCGATGATCTGCGCAGGCGCCGTAGACGCGGTCAAAGTTGCGCGTACGTGCTTCCAGCGCCTGCACGGCTGCTGTAAACACGCCATCACCATCGCTATCGCGCACGGGCTTCAAGAACGCTTGAGCGAGTGACCGCGGCTGTTGGTCACCCTTTTCGGACAGCACATACCCAGCATAGGCGCGCGAAGCAAAGCTGTTCTGCATACCCGTGGGCGACACCCGGGTGACGGCTTGGACAAACGCCTTCAAGGCGCGTTCGGTCAGCGCCGCGTCGTCGCCCAGGTTCTTCTGCAGCAGGCTGCGGTCGATGTTGATGTACTGGTAAAACAGGCCAGCGCCATAGCCACGTTCGCCAATGTGGCCGGCGCCCGTCTCTTCGCGGGTGTTCAGGTCGTCCACGGCACTGAAGTAATCGTCCTCCACCGACACCCGATGCACGGTGATGGCATGAGCCACCTGCACGGCGGCTTCCACATTGAACTCAGGGCTGTCGGCCAACATGCGGCCGAACATGGCGATGTCCACGGCCCGCCGCGGCTGGCTCAGAAGCTTCAACTGCGATTCGGTCGGAGCTTCTTTCTGGGCCACCAACTCGACCGTCAAGGCGCGGATGGCATCCACCTCTTCCGGGCTCAGGTGTGCCAATTGTTCGATCTCCAGATCACTGTCGGCTACCGGCTTCTTGTCGGACTTCAACTTGCCGAATTGCTTGGCGATCTCCTTAGCCCACTCGCGCGCCGGCTTCTCGCCAATGCCGCCGGCCACAAGATCGGCGTACACGGTCTTGCCAATCTGCTTGGTGCGCGTTCCCAGGCTGCCCGTTAGGCTGTGCTCAAAAGCCTCCGACGTGCGCCAGGCACGCTTCAGGCTTTGCGAAGAAATGCGCAGGCGGTTGGCGTCGCCCACCACGGCAGTCTTGGGCCGACCTGTATCGTCGCGATTCAGATTGGACGGGGCGTAGTTGGTCAGCAGGTGCAATTGGACAAAGCGGGACATGAAGGAACCTCTCTGAAGATGGTGTGTGGGGTGCGAAAACAGGCGTCGTGCCTTCACGCGGCGTCGGCGCCGGCCGCCGGCGTGCTGTCGTAGTAGTCATAGGCCCAGCGCTTCTTCACGCTGTCATCCCAGCTGAACAGGTCTCGGGCCAACGGGTAGAGATCAAGCTGGCGCCCCACCAACGGCAACACGCGCAGGAGGGCCACGAACAGGCTATCGTTGTCCGGCGACTCCAGCAGCCGCCGGAATCGCAACTCGCTCACTGCTGGCCGGTCGCTGCCCTGTGCTCGCTGACACATCTCGGTCGCCAGCTTGTGGCCGCCGCGCTTCACGTGGGCGGCCAGGCCAACCAGCATGGCCAGGCGGTCCTGCTCCCAAGGCTTCCACTCCGCGCCCTGATGTTGGGCCCGCATGGCCCAGTACACACGGTGGTAGGCGGCGGTGCGGGTCACCGCTTCGATGCTGTCGCAGCGCTTGAGAATGGCGCGATCGGCTTTGTCTTGGCCGGAGGCCGACTCGTCCGCGATGCGCATCCACCAGTGCATCAAGGCGCCCAACACCGCGTCGGACAGTGGCCGGCTGTGACGCTGGCGGGTGGTGTCACTCATTCATGTACTCCTCATGCCGAGCCTGCGGGCGCAGGCTTTGATTTGGACGAAGACTTCTTGGCGGCGGGGGGCTTGGGCGGCTCGGGCAAGGCCAATGCGGCGCGCAGATTCGGACCCCGCAAGCTGGCATGCAGTTGGTGCCTGGCCTTGGCCACCCGGGCTAGGTTCTGGCCTTCGATCGGACCGGCCCCTACAAAGTCGTGGTCGAACAGCCCAAGGGCGGCAGCCGATAGGACCACCAGCCAACGCTGCGTGGCCACCAGGCCGTCATCGGCTGCACTGTCACGCAACGCCGCGACGCGCTCACGGAGCAAGTCGTAGAACCCAGGCTCGGTGTGGCTCCAGAACGCGGCGTCCACATGGCTGAAGTCGCCCCTTGCATCGCCGCTGAACCAGGCGTCTTTGACCGCACTACGCAGGTAAGACGCGGCCAGGTCGGCGCCCGTGATCCAGGCCGTCACGTCATCGCGCAGCTGCAGGCGATCCTCATCGCTGCACTCAGTCAGGTCGAGCACAGGCATGGTGGCTTCGTACCAGCACCGGGCCTTGGCGTTGTCCATGTCATAGCCAAAGGCCCAGAGCCGGGGCGCAACGCCTGAGCGATCGAGCAAGTGGTCTTTCATCACGGCGCGCAGCACGCCTGCTGCTTCTACCTGCCGCTTGTCGTTGTGCATGCCCAGCACCAATCCCAGCCAGTGCCGGTAGCCTAGGCCGCCAGGCTGCGGGTGCATGGGCAGCGTGTCGTCCTTGGTGCTGTAGTAGGGCGACAGGGGATGTCGCCATGCGCCCTTGTAGTTCAAGCCTTGCGGCCGCGCCGCGTACTGGCTCACCAGGCGATTAGACGACCGCCGGCAGATGTCGCAGGTACCACTGCTGACATGATCCCAATCGAGCCGGATGCGGCGCGGCATGCTCCAGTACACGTGCAGCGGATGCACCTGCGCCGGCGCGGTGGTGCCACCCGTGGCCTGGATCTCGCCGATCGGGCGCAACCAAGGCATCTGCCGATTCGGCTGCGCATGGTCCAGCTCACCATTGAGGGCGTTAAAAGGTGTCGACAGCATGACGTTTAGCCACAGCGTCTGCCAAATGCTGCGTGGCCCGTGGGCATCAGGCGGCGCCATCAACAGCGTCGTCAGCGGGCCGCCACCACGCAGGCTGGTACGGTTGCCGGCCCCGCCTGCAGGCGCATTGAGCTGTAGGGTGAGAAGCGCGGCCGCCACGCAATCCGGGCACAGTTGCTGCATCTGATGACGCTTGACGAAATGGTCGCCGTTGTTCTTCAGCGTGTTCTCGCCCGGTGTCTCGATCAACAGGCTGGCGATAGGCACCGGATCGCTGTCGCCGGCCCGCAGCTCAAAATCCTGCATAAAGCGAGGGCCATCGCCGTCCAGGCGGAAGCTGGACTCCAGCGGCTTGAGCCAGGCGGCCAACGTGGCCTCGTCCGGCGGCTGACGGTAGCGCTGCTGCCAGGCCGTCTTGGTGTCCACCGCTGCCACCGTCTGCAGCACGGCGATGGCGAACTGGGCAAGTGCACCATTGAAGTCGGCGCGGTCGGCATCGAAGGCCAGCACGTCAGGATCCGACAACTGTGCCACGGTGATCCATCGGCGCCGCACGGTGCGGCAGCGCGCCGGGATCCATGGGTCGAAGAGCAATGACAAGAAGACCTCCTGACTGGTTGGCGGGTACCGATCTGGCCAGCTGTCGCTGGCCCGAATCTCGCGATCAGTGTCAGACAAAAGCTGCGAGACCGTCTAACAATGTTTCATCTGAATGGATGAGGAAGGGCGGGGTGCCGCAGCCGTCGACCTACGTGCAACACTGAAGGGCTTCTTCACTCAAGGTGGAGATGAACCGCTGCGCGACCGGCTTTCTAGCCGCCAACCAGCACCGTTCCCCACGGACGTGGGGATCCGACGCCGGAAGGCGCTCAAGCGCCTTCCGGCGCCTTCTCGGCAAGCAGGCCAGCCTGGGCGTCGTACACCCAGCGCCGGCGCGCAGCAGCCTGTGCGCCGC
>CAYPDO010000215.1:0-7451 GCA_964409495.1 uncultured Bordetella sp. | reverse complement strand
GGCTCGGCCGCCGGCCGCGGCGGCGTGCTGCCGCAGGCCGCCAGCACCAGGGCCAGCGCCGCCGTGGCCCAGCGGGCGGCGCCGCGCCAGGCGGCAGGGGACAAGCAGCGGGCATGCAACGGTGGCTTCACAAGCCGAACCCTAACGCACTCTGGCGACTGTCAACGGCAGGGCACGCACCGCCGCGGCGCCGTGACCACGCCAGCGCGGCCTGCGGCGCGACGCTGCCGCGGCTGCGGGCGCTCACCGGCCTGCGCGCTTGCGCGCCACCTTCCTGCCGGCGGCTGCGGCGGTCTTGGCCGGGGCGGCGCCTGACGCCACTTCAGCCGCAGGCTTGGCCACGGGCTTGCGGCCCCGCTGGGCCGCTGCCTTGGTGGCCGCCTTGGCGGCCCCCACTGCCGCAACTTTGGCGGCAGCTTTGGCGGCCGGCGGCACCGGGGCGGGTGCAGGCGCTGCCGCGCCGGGCACGCTGCGGGTGCTGCCGGGCAGCAGGCGCTCGCCCAGTGCGTGCAGGGCGCGGGCGGTGCGCAGATCGCTGGCGGCGCCGGGGCTGCCGGCCGGGTCGCCATGCTGGCCACGGGCCGCGAAGCACTGCGCGGTGAGGTGCAGCTGCTGCACCACCGAATCCATGCCGCGCAGCGGCAGCAGCACACCCGACAGCGCCTCCAGGTACAGCGCATGCAGCTGCGCCACATGCTCGTCGGCCGCCGGGCCGCCCAGCTCGCCGCGCAGCAGCGCCAGGGTCCACTGGGCATCGGCGGCCATCACGGCATCCCAGAAGTCGCGCGACAGGCGGAACTTGCCGTTGGCGGCATCGGCGCAGCGCTGGGCCAGTGCCAGCTGCCGCGCGGCGTCGACATCAGGCGCCAGCGCCGGGTCCCAGGCGGTCAGGGCCAGCCAGTTCAGCACCGAGTAGGGGTGCTGCTCGGGCGCCTGGTCAAGGCGGGCGGCGGCGCGGTACCAGGCCAGGCTCAGCGCCAGGTCGGCGCCCATCGCCGCCACCTGTCCGGCGCGCGCATGCAGGCCGGCGCGGCGCTTGTAGGCGCTGCCCAGCAGGCTGGCACGCTCGGCGTTCAGGCCCGGCGCGCCGGGCTCGGGCCGGGCCGGGGCGCCGGCCACCACGGCCAGCAGATCGCTCAGGCGCGTGATGGCGCGGTTCACCATGGCCAGGTCGTCGGTGGCCTCGCCGTGGCGGGCCTCCAGGTTGGCCAGCTGCTGCACGGCCTCGATGTCGATGCGCCCGACCAGGCGCGCATCGGCCAGCGCCAGCTCGTACAGGCGCAGGGCCTCGGCGAACCAGGCCGGGCCCAGATCGGTGAGCAGGCGCGCCGCGGCGCTGGCCACGTCGGGCTGCCTGGCCCAGTCGGCGTGCGCCTGCAGACGTGCCTGCACCCACTGGGCGGTGGCCTGCTGCAGCGAGGGCGTGACCTGCGCGCCCTGGCGCTGCACGTCGCGGCGGCGCTGCTGCAGCTCGGCCACCAGCTCGCGCGGCGAGACCAGCGGCGGCAGCGCCGGCACGCCCCGGCCCGGGCTGCCGGTGGCGCTGCCGCGCTCGCCGGCATCGCCACCGAAGCGCCAGCCCGGATCGCCGTAGGCCTGGTAGGCGCCCCAGGTGGTGCCCTGGCGGTGCGCCTGGTAGGCGGCCTTGCGGGCCTCGTGCACGGCATCGCCGAAGTTGGCGCGGTCGAGCAGCAGGCTCTGGTAGAAGGTGCGGGCAAACAGCTCGGCGGCACGGTCGTCCACCGCCCAGCCGGCCACCACCACGGCGCGCACGCCGGCCTGGATCAGCTCGCGCGCCAGGCTGGCGGCCAGGCGGTTGCGATGGCCCAGGTGCGGCGTGTCGTCGTCCAGGTCGAGCTGGCCCAGATGGCAGCAGTTCAGGAACACCAGCTCGGGCACCGCGGGCATGGCCGCCACCTCGGCCGCGGTGATCAGCAGGCCGTCGGACAGCACCACGCCGCTGCGCGCATGGCCATCGGGGTGCGGCAGGTCGACGACGCCATGCGCGGCGATGTGCAGCAGCCGCCAGGGCTGGCCCAGCAAGGTGTTGATGATGGGCAGCGCGCGCTGGTGCTGGCCGATCAGCGCGGTGGGCTCCCACATCGCCTGGCGCAGCACCTCGACCACCGCCTGGGCCTCGGTCTCGGCGCCGCCCAGCGAGTCGGGGTCGCGCCAGGGCGCCAGGCCCGGCGGCGTGAAGGCCGCGCCGAAGCCGTCATAGGACGGGTTGCCGATGACCAGCGCCCGGTGGCCGGCGGCCTGGTGCACCTGGGTGGCGTACTGCAGCGTGGCCAGCTGACGCACCAGCGCGGCGCGGCAGGCCAGCGGCTCGTCGTCCACGCGCATCATCTCCCAGGGCAGGTTGGCAGTGGCGCCGTCGAGCACCAGCACCGCGCGGTCGAGCTGGCGCACCACGTCCTTCAGCGCATTGGGCACCATCAGCTGGAACAGCGTGCGGCCGAAGGCCAGGTCGACGGTGGACTGGCGCAGCTGCTGCTCGACCAGGCGCTCCACCAGGCCCGGCTGGCGCTGCTGCACCTGGGCCTCGACACGCGCGCGGCCCGAGCCCAGGTACAGGAAGCGCAGCCGGTTGGCCATGCCGCGGCGCATGCGCGCGGCGCCTGCCGGCGCGTTGGCGGCGATGTCCGGGCTGTCGCCGGACTCGGCCGCATCGCCGCCGGCCGGGGCGGCGGCACCGGCCTCGGACTCGGTGTCGAAGGGCGATGCCGCGCCTTCGCCGCCCGCGGCCGCCACCATCAGCCGCGACCAGTACGAGGCGCCCCGGGCATCGAGCAGGCGCTCGCGGGCGCCGCCGCCTTCGAGCAGCGGCAGCACCGCGATGCGGCAGCGCAGCGCGCGTGTGGCCGACAGCGCGCCGGCCACACGCTCGAGCTGGCGCGCGGCGCTGATCGCGGTGTCGCGGTAGAGCTCCACGATGTCGAGCGCATCCACATGCCAGGGGCTGCCGGTGGCCTCGTGGAAGCGGTGGTTGGCCTCGGCCGTGCCGCGCACCAGGGCGCCCAGCACATCGCCCAGGCCCAGGTTGGCGGCGGTGTTGTAGCCGATCAGCAGCGTGGCCAGCGCGATGCCGGCGCCGGCCGCGTCGTCGGGCGCGGGTTCACCGCTGTCGAGCACCTGCAGCAGCAGCCGCGTGACGGCATTGCGCACCGCGCCGGTGAGCGCCGGCACGCCCAGCGTGCCGTCGAAGGCGCCCAGCCCGGCCACCACGGCGCCGCGGCGGCTGCCGCGCGCGCGCTCCATGGCATTGGGCGCCGGCAGCACCACGGTGGCGGTGCCGGCGGCGCCGGCATACAGGCCCAGGTCGTAGCGCTGGCGCAAGGCACCACCCACCAGGTCACGGTCGATCAGGTCTTCGGCGCCGGAGATCGCGTCCTGCGCGTAGTGGCCCACCAGGATCGGCCGGTCGAGGGCGCGCAGGTCGTCGTTGCGCACGCGCACACTCAGCATGCGCTGGCCGCGGGCACGCGCCGGCAGCTTGGGCGCGCGGCGCAGCAGGCCGGCGGCCAGCTCCTCCTGGCTGGGCACCAGCGGCGGGCCGGCGTCGTAGGCCTGGGTCTCGGTGATCTCGGCGCCGCTGGCGTCGCGGGTGCGTGGCGGGCTGGTCAGCAGATTGCCGGGCTGGCCGTCGCCGATCAGCGAGGCGATGGCGTCGAAGTACTCGGCCGTGTCGGCCAGCGCACCGTGGCTGGCCGGCATGTAGAAGCGGTGTGCATCGGGCACGCCGCCAAGCTCGCCCGATCTCCAGGTGACGGTGCCGTCGCCGCGCGGCGTGGCCAGCAGCTGCCAGCGGCCGTTGCGCCTGACCAGGCCGCAGGCCGTGCTGGCGGCCACGCCGTGCACATAGAAGGTGCGCTCGGCATGCGCCGCGGGCAGCGCGGTGGCATGGTCGGCCTGGTCCCACAGCCAGCGCGCGGCGTCGAGCGCCGGCTTCTGCAGCCGGGCCACCACGCCGTTGCCGAACCACAGGTCCTTCATCTCCTGGCGCAGCATGGCCCAGGCGGCAGGCTGGAAGTAGTCGGCCAGCTGGCGGTCGGCGCCCTGCAGCGCCGCTGCCTCGTCGAGAAAGCCCGGCCGCGGCAGCAGCGCCAGCGGGCCGCGGAAGCCGCCCACGATGTCGAGCACCTGCTGCAGGCTGTGCCTGAAGTCGGCATGGGCCAGCATGCGCACCGTGTCGCCCTTGCCGATCAGCATCTCCACCATCTGGTGCGAGCCGTGGTTGGGCGTGCCCAGCATCACGAAGCGCGCGCCGGGGCGCTGCATCAGCGCATCCCACAGCGCGGGCTGGCGCGCCACCATCGCGCGCACCACCAGGCCGCCCATGCTGTGCGCCAGCACGCGCACCGGCCGCGGCGTGCTGCCGGGCCGGGCGGTGGCGTCAAGCAGTGCGCGCACGCGCTGCGCCAGGGCATCGGCCAGCTGGTCGAGCGGCAGGCGCCAGTCGTAGGGGAAGCGCTCAACCTGGTGGCTGGCCGCCAGGTGCTCGCACAGCTCGCCGTAGGACATGTCGAACAGCTTCTCGGCGCTGACGCCGGGCCGGCCGAAGGCCAGCTTCTCGAGCCCGCCGGCCAGCAGGTCGAGCGGGTCCATCCACACCCGGTCACGGCTGTTGACCCACAGGTGCGAGCCCATCACGCCGGGCAGCACGATGACCACCGGCAAATTCGCCGGCACCAGGCCGCGCTGCGCGGCGCGCGCGGTGTCGCGGCGCTGGGTCTCGGCCAGGCTGCGTTCAGGCACCAGTGCCGGCAGGGCGCTGAACTGCGGCAGCGCGCCGGGATCGGGTGCGGTGAGCCACTGGCGCAGTGGCTCGCGCGTGCTGCTGTTGGTGAAGTAGCGGAAGTGGTTGACCTCGGGGCCCTGGTCGAACAGGCGCCGCGTGGTGGCCGGCCTGGCCACACCGGCGCTCATGGAATCGGTGTCGACGACCAGGTCGTTGTCCACGCCGTCGAAGAACATGTGGTCGGTGAACAGCAGGCCCAGGCGCTTGAGCAGGCCGCCGCCCTCGATGTCGCCGGCGATCACGGCCATGGCCGTGCCGTCCTGCGCCGGCAGCTGCGCCAGCAGCCGCGCCATCGGCGAGCCGGGCAGCATGGCCTCGATGCCGGGCACGCGCTGCGGCCGCGTGCGGTTCTTGGCGATCTCGAGCACCACGCGCTTGAAGGCCATGTACCAGGGGTTGCCGGCCAGGCCCGGCACCAGGCCGATCAGCGACAGCAGGCCGGAGAGGAAGACATCGAAGTTGCCGCTGGCCAGGCGTGTGCCGCGTGCCGGGCAGGCCACGCGCACATAGCGCTCGATGGTGAAGCGCCGGCTGCGCAGCAGCGCGGCCAGCTCGCGCAGCGCGGCGCGCTGGCGCTCGTAGGCGGTGCCCAGCTCGTCGGCCAGGCGGGCGCGGTCAGCGCCATCGTCGTCGTCGTCCACGCCGCCGAGCGCCACGTCGTCCACGGCGTAGCCCGCAAGCAGCGCGTCCAGATCGGCCCCGTCGTGTGCGGCCAGGCACAGCAGGTCGCCCACCAGGCCGCCGCGCGAATGCGTCACCAGGTGCAGGCGCGCACCCTCGGGCAGGCAGCGCGCCAGCTGCAGCGCGTTGTCGATCGGGCTCTCCGACAGCGAGCGGTGCTCGAAGCCGTAGATGCGCTCGCCGTACTGCAGCTCGAGCATGCGCCAGGTGTCGGGCGAGCCAGCCTGCAGATCGCCGAAGCTGCCGCCCACGCTGGAGGCGGTGCCGTGGATGAACACCAGCACCGGGCCCTGCGCCGCCTCCTTGGCCAGGCGTGGATCGTTCTCGGGCGCGAACAGCGCGGCGGGCTGGGTTTCGCCGCCCACCCAGCGGTACAGGCCGTGGGTGCGGCCGTGGCGGTCTTCGATGGCCCACATCAGCGCCTTGGTGCCCCACCAGGTGACGCCCAGCTGGTTGGCCACCTCGCCCACCACGCGGTCGCCCAGCCACTCGCGCAGCTTGTGGCCGGCGGCCTCGGTGATGGCGTCGCCCACCTGGCCCACGCTCAGCGTGGTCACGCGCGCCACCAGCCCGGCGCCGCCCTCGCCAGCCGCCGCGCGCAGCCCGCGCGTGCCGGCGGCGCGGGTTTCCAGCTGCGCCAGCTGCAGGCCGCCGTCGGCCAGCACCGCCTCGGGCGCCACTTGCGCCAGCGTGCGCTGCAGGTTCTCGGGGCTGGTGTAGACGGTGACGCCCTCGGCCAGCTCGATGGCCAGCACCTGGCCGGCGCCGGGCGCCAGCGTCTGCGCGGTGCCGCCGGCCGCGTCGCGTGCGCCAGCTGACAGATCCACCGCCTCGACCGCGCGCACAAAGCCGGCGGGCAGGAAGCGGTCGTCGCCCTCGCCGCCGCCACGGTGTTCCTGGCGCAGGCCGCGCGGCAGCTCGGGGGCCGCGATGCGCCGCCCGGGCGGCGTGACGATGGTCACCGGCGGGCGGTGGGTCGGCTGGGTCATCTGGCCTCCTGCGCTTGTCGAGGCCTGCGTCCGGGCGGTGCCGCTGGCCTGCGGCGCCAGGCCCGTCGGGCCGGTGCGGCGCAGTGTAGCCAGCGCTCCCCGCGCGGGCCTCTGCCGCGTTGGGGATGGTCAATGCGCTTCCAGTGCGCGTGCCGGTCTGCAAGCTGGCCTTGCGGTGAATGGCGGACGCTGTCGGGCAATCTCGATGTGCCTTGCACTAACTCAAGTGATTTCAAGCACTTGGCGCGGCCTCTTGGTGTTTTCCCGTGCCGTCGTGGGTGGTGGCATGCAACTTGTGACAAGTCGCCACACGCTGCGAGGCGTGCCTGCGGTTTCGGTGCCCTCGCGTGCTGCCACCGCTTCCCCTTGAAGTCAGCGTCGAAGCGCAACCGGAGAACACGACCCCATGGAGACCTTCTACGACGTGATGCGCCGCCAGGGCATTTCGCGGCGCAGCTTTATGAAGTACTGCTCGCTCACCGCCACCTCGCTGGGCCTGGGGCCCGCCTTCGTGCCGCAGATCGCCCACGCCATGGAGACCAAGCCGCGCACGCCGGTGCTGTGGCTGCACGGCCTGGAGTGCACCTGTTGCTCCGAGAGCTTCATCCGCAGCGCCCACCCGCTGGCCAAGGACGTGGTGCTGTCGATGATCAGTCTCGACTACGACGACACGCTGATGGCCGCCGCAGGGCACCAGGCCGAAGCCATCCTCGACGAGGTGATGACCAAGTACAAGGGCAACTACATCCTGGCCGTGGAGGGCAACCCGCCGCTCAACCAGGACGGCATGAGCTGCATCATCGGCGGCCGGCCCTTCCTGGACCAGCTCAAGCATGTGGCCAAGGACGCCAAGGCCATCATCAGCTGGGGCTCGTGCGCCAGCTGGGGCTGCGTGCAGGCGGCCAAGCCCAACCCCACGCAGGCCGTGCCGGTGCACAAGGTGATCACCGACAAGCCCATCATCAAGGTGCCCGGCTGCC
>CAYPDO010000214.1:0-7478 GCA_964409495.1 uncultured Bordetella sp. | reverse complement strand
CGGGCGCGCAGCAGCAGCCGGTGGCCACGGGCGGTGTCGGCATCCATGGCCTGCTTGGCGTTGCCGATCAGGTTGATCAGGATCTGCAGCACGCGGTGGCGGTCCAGCGGCAGCTCGGGCATCTCGGGCACGTCGCGCTCAACCACCACCTGGTGGCGCGACAGCGCGCCGGCATTCATGCGCAGCGCATCGTCGATCAGCTCGTCCACCCGGGCCGGCGCCACCACCTGCTGGCTGCCGGCATAGGTCTGCTGCGTGGCCACGATGTCCTTGATGTGGTCGATGCTCTTGCCCATCTGCTCCCGCTCAAGCTGCTGGGCGCGCTGCTCCTCGGCCAGGGTGTCGGCCAGGCGGCCCAGATAGTCGGGCAGCATGCGGCCCTTGGGGTCGTCGGCCATGAAGCGGCCCAGGCCCTCGCCCTGCTCGCGCATCATGCCCACCGCCCGGGCCAGGCCGGGCAGCTTGGTCTGGCGCAGGCGCTGGGCCATCAGGCCGGCGGTGATGTTGACGCTGTTGAGCACATTGCCCACGTTGTGCAGCACATTGGTGGCGATCTCGGCCATGCCGGCCTGGCGGGCGCTGGTCACCAGCGCGGCCTGGGCCTCCTCCAGCTGGCGGGTGCGCTCGCGCACGCGCTGTTCCAGTTCGCCGTGCAGGCGCTCAAGGCGCTGGTTGGCCTCCTGCAGCTCGGCCGTGCGCTGCTGCACGCGCTGCTCCAGTTCGGCGTTCAGGCGGCGCACCTCATGCTCGGCACGGTCGCGTTCGCTGATCTGCTGGCGCAGGTCCTGGTGCACGGCCTCCCACTGCGCCGGCCCGGGCAGCGCAATGGCCTTGGGGATCAGGGGCCACAGCACCAGGGCCGTGCCCACCGAGGCCAGCGCGGTCACGGCCTTCACCAGCCCGGCGGCCAGGTAGTCGGGGAACCACAGCGTCCACAGCGACATGGCATGCGTGGCGCCGCAGGCCAGGATGAACACGCCGAACAGCACGAACACCCAGCTGAACTGCAGGTCTTTGCGCTGGCGCACCAGCTTCACCAGCATCAGCGGGATGGTGGCGTAGGCCAGCGCGGTGACCGCGTCCGACACCAGGTGCAGCAGCATCAGCCGAGGCTGCCACGACAGGCAGAAGCCGTGCGGCATCAGCTGCGCCAGCGTGAGTTGCAGGTCTTGCATGGGGGTCCACTCGAGAAGGAAGGGTTCGCGATCGAACGGTGCGCCAGACAGCTCGCCCCGCTCCTGACCGGTGGACGGTCCCAAGGCTTATCGGCGCAGCGGCGGCCGGCTTGAGCCCGCCCGGGCCGGCCGCCGCACGCTCAGCGTCTGCGCTGGGTCAGCGGATGCGGCCCTGCGGCGTCGCACAATCACCGCCGACGGATGCCGACGAGCCCGACCGGATGCGCCCCCTGACCCGCGCACCCAGAACCTGGAGACATGCCCATGACCGCCCGGCTGACGACGCTGGACAGCATCCATGCCGCCTGCTGGCAAGAGCTGGTGGCGGCCGCGCGCGGCCGCGGCCATGCCTGGCGCATGCTGGCGCTGGCCACCGTTGCGCCGCCCGACGCCGCGGGCGATGCCCCCGTGGCCGATGTGCGCACGGTGGTGCTGCGCGAGGTGGAGGCCGACGCGCGCCTGCTGGTCTTCTACACCGACAGCCGCTCGCCCAAGGTGGCGCAGCTGCGCGCCCAGCCGCGGGTCACGCTGATGTGCTGGAGCCCGGCGCTGAGCTGGCAGCTGCGGATGCGCGTGCACACCGCGGTGGATACCGGCGGCCTGGGCGTCTCGTCGCGCTGGGCGCGGCTGAAGATGCACCCGGCCGCGCAGGATTACCTGTCACCGCTGCCGCCCGGCGCCGCGCTGGACACGCCGGCGCACCAGACCCCGCCCGCACCCGACCGCGATTCACGCGAGCACTTCGCGGTGGTGTTCGCCACGGTGGAGCGCATCGACTGGCTGGAGCTGCACGCCGAGGGCCACCGCCGCGCCGTGTTCGATGGCCACGGCACGGGGCACTGGGTCACGCCCTAGTCACTTGAACACCGGCTTGCGCTTGTTCAGGAAGGCGTCCATGCCCTCGATCTGATCGGGCGTGCCGAACATCGCGTGGAACAGCCGGCGCTCGAACATGATGCCGTCGGCCAGCGTGCCCTCGAAGGCGCGGTTCACGCTCTCCTTGACCGCCAGCACGCTGGCCACGCCCAGGCCGCAGATCGTGTCGGCGGCGGCCAGCGCCTCTTCCAGCAGTTTGTCAGCCGGCAACACGCGGCTGACCAGGCCGGCGCGCTCGGCCTCCTCGGCCCCCATCATGCGGGCAGTGAGCGCCAGGTCCATGGCCTTGGCCTTGCCCACCGCGCGCGGCAGGCGCTGCGTGCCGCCGGCACCAGGAATCACGCCCAGCTTGATCTCGGGCTGGCCGAACTTGGCCGTGTCGGCGGCGATCACGATGTCGCACATCATCGCCAGCTCGCAGCCACCGCCCAGCGCAAAGCCGGCCACCGCGGCGATCACCGGCTTGCGGATGCTGCGGATGGTTTCCCAGTTGCGGGTGATCAGGTCGCTGGTGTAGGCCTTGATGAAGTCGTGCTGGGCCAATACGCCGATGTCGGCGCCGGCGGCAAAGGCCTTCTCGCTGCCGGTGATGACGATGGCGCCGATGCCGGCATCGGCGTCGGCCGCCGTCAGCGCGGCGCCCAGTTCGTCCATCAGCTGGTCGTTCAGCGCGTTCAGCGCCTTGGGCCGGTTCAGCGTGATCAGCAGGGTGCGGCGCGGGCCGTCGCCGCGCAGGTCGGTGAGAAGGGTCTCGTAGCTCATCGTGGGACTCGTCTGGAGGAAGAAAGGCGTTGGGGCAATCTACCCGATGTGGCTGACGGCCCCGCTCACCGGCTGGACTGCAACGGCGACTGTGCCAGCGTCAGGTCCACCCACACCTCGGCACTCTGGCGCAGCAGGATGCGCACCGGCAGGTACTGCAGCATCGGCGCGATCCAGATCTCGGCGCTCAGGTCGCCACCCGTGGCTTCGCGCCGCGGCTTGATGTGGAAGCTGGGCACCTCGCCGAAGGGCAGGCGCAGGCGCTCTTCCTCCACGATGTCGTAGGTCCAGCGCTCCAGCTTGCGGCCGATGGCCAGCGGAATTTCCACCGACTGGCCCACGCGCAGCCGCCCGGGCTGCATCGTGAACAGCCAGGTCAGCTGCACGTACTGGCTGGCCTCGTCCTGGGCGCCGGCCATCGCCGGCACCTCGCGGCCGTCGGTGAGGGTCACGCGCTCGGGGCCGAAGCGGATCTGCCACTGGCGCGGTTTGCCGAACAGCACGCGCTGCTCGCCGGCGAAGCGCCGGGGCACCAGGCCGGCATCGCCCAGCTCGCCCTCGCTGACGCCGGTGCGCCGGAACAGCGGGCCGGCCGAGCTTTCCATGCGCACCTGGTAGCGGCTGCCGTCGCGCAGCCATTCCACCCGCGCGCTGCCCTGCACCGGGCCGCGGTAGTTGCCCAGCAGGTTGAAGTTCAGCTGGGTGGACGGCGGCCAGTCGAAGCTGGGCGTGGTGGCCGTGCTGGCGGGCACGGCGGATGGCGCGGCCGCCAGCGCAACGGCAGCCATGGCCGGCGCGCTGGCCGGCGCCACGGCCAGGGCCAGCGGGAGGGCGGGCGACGGTGCGCTGGCGGGCGCAGCGGCCGCCGCCGCCAGCCCAGGCGGTGGATCGGCGGCCACCGCAGGCGGGGTCTCGGCCATGGCCTCACGGGGTGGTGCATCGGCTGCAGCGGCCGAATCCGGCGAGGTTGCCGAGGCCGCTGCGAGCACGGCCGCCTGATCCGCGTCGTCCACGGCCGACGCCGCCCGGGCCGGCGGGCGTGGCGCTGCGTGCACCACGGCCGGCAGACGTGGCGCGGGCACTGCCGCCGGCGCGGGGGCTGGCGCCTCGGGGGGCGGTGCGGCCTGGGCCAGCGCGCGCACGAAGGCCACCTCGATGCGCGCCGGCAGCTTCTGCCCGCTGCCCTCGCCCAGCCGGCTGCGCACCACCTCGTCCAGCAGCAGCAGGTGCACGGCGGCCACCAGCAGCGTCAGCGCCGCGTGGCGCCAGCGCCAGCCCGCGCCACGCGGTGCCGCTGGGTCAGGCATCGATCCAGGCGCGGCGGCGGCCCAGCGCATGCCGCGCGGGCCGCTCATGCAGCGCCAGCACGGGCGTGGTCGCCAAGGCGCCCTGGGGCTGGGGCTGAACGCGGCGCGTCAGCACCCGCTGGTCGCGTGCCAGCAGCAGATCGAAGGGCGCGTCGCGGCCGACCCAGGCCAGCGCGTCGTCGAGCCGGCGCAGGCGCCAGCCATCCACCGCCAGCAGTTCGTCGCCCGCGGCGACGCCGGCCGTCGCCGCAACGCTGCCGGCGAGCACCGATTTCACCTGCACGCCGCTGACGGGCCCCTCGCTGAGCTTCAGGCCCAGCGACGCGGCCCAGCCGGCGCGCTCGCTGCGGCAGATCACGCCGTTGGCGGCCAGCAGCTCGGCCAGCGGCAGCTCGTCGGTGCCGTGCACCCAGGCGCGCAGCGTGCGCTGCAGGCCCCGCCCGGCCACCGCCTGCAGCGCGCCGAGGACGGCGGCCTCGTCGACCGGGCCGCCGGCACTGTCCTGCCACAGCCGGCGCATCACGTCGTCCAGCGAGTGGCCGCGTTGGCGCAGGCTGAGATCCAGCGCCAGCGCCACCAGCGCACCCTTGACGTAGTAGCTCACCGTGGCGTTGGCGCTGTTCTCGTCGGGGCGGTAGTACTTGGTCCAGGCGTCGAAGCTGGCCTCGGCCACGCTCTGCACCCGGCGCCCGGGCGTGGCCGCCAGCGCCGCCACGCTGCGCGACAGCAGCTTGAGGTAGCGCGGCGCGTCGATCAGGCCGGCGCGGCGCAGCATCAGGTCGTCGTAGTAGGAGGTGACGCCCTCGAAGAACCACAGCAGCCGGGTGTAGTTCTCCTGCTGGTAGTCGAGCGTGCTGAACTCGGCCGGCTTCAGGCGCTTGACGTTCCAGCTGTGGAAGTACTCGTGGCTGATCAGGCCCAGCAGGCCGATGTAGCCGTCGCCGGCCGCCGCGCCCTGGCCGCCGCCCTGCACCGGCAGATCGGCGCGCTGGGTCAGCAAGGCTGTGCTGGCGCGGTGCTCGAGGCCGCCGTAGCCATCGCCCACGGCGTTGATCAGGAACACGTAACGGCCGAAGGGCGCGCTGCGCGGCGGCGCATCGGCGCCGTGCCAGAAGGCGATCTGCGTGCTGCAGATGCGCTGCGTGTCCTTCAGCAGCCGGTCGCCGTCGAAGCGCGGCCAGGCGCCGGCCACCACCAGCTCATGCGGCACGCCACCGGCGGTGAAGCGGCCACGCCAGAAGCTGCCCAGCTCGAAGGGGTGGTCCACCAGTTCGTCGTAATCGGCCGCCAGCCAGGCGCCTGATTCACCGCGCGCCGGGCCCTCTGGGGCGGCCGGCATCGCGGTGGCCACCTCCCAGCCGGCGGGCAGGCGGCCCAGGCTCAGGCGCTGCGGCTGCGCCTCGCGGCCGGCCACGCGCAGCAGCAGGCCGGTGCCGTTGAAGAAGCCGCGCCGGTCGTCGAGAAAGGCCGCGCGCACCGAGGTGTCGAAGGCATAGACGCGCCAGCTCACGGTGAGCGCGCCGCGCCCGGCCGGCGCACCGGCCGGGCGGCTGACGCGCCAGCGCGCCTTGTCCAGCGCCTGCACCTGCCAGTCCACCCGGCCCTGGCGCGCCTGCAGGGCCGACAGGTGCCGCGCAAACTCGCGCACCAGGTAACTGCCGGGAATCCACACCGGCAGCGCCAGCTCCAGCACCGCATCGGGCTGCGGCACGCTGAGCGTGACACGGTAGTGGTGGCTGTGCAGGTCGTCGAGTTCGACGTGGTAACTGATCATCGTGCGGACGGATCCGTCAGTGGTCTGAGGTCGGGCGGTCATGGCCGCGAGCGGGCTCAGGGGGGGGGGTCGAGCAACGCAGCCGCACACCCGTACGGCGATGGACGCAGGGCCGCCGTGTGCACGCGCAGCAGAAAGCCGCCCGGCCTCAGGTGCCGGCGGCACCCATGAAACAGCTCAGCGAGGCCACCGAGGACAGCCGGAAACGCAAGGTGAGCCAGCGCTGCAGGCCCTGCACCGGGTAGACGCGGCGGTCGACGGCGTAGCACACCGCCAGCATCACGCCGTGCAGCACCAGACCGGCGCTGGCCGGCATCATCACCGCCACCCAGGCGATCAGCGAGGGCACCACGCCCCAGACGAACAGCGAGGCCGACGGCGCCGTCTGGCGGAACGCGATGCCCCAGTGGATGCCGCCGAGAAAGGACACGATCACCGCCGCATAGGCCGACAGGGCCAGCGTGGCATAGGGGTGAGCCTCGGCATTCACCACCCACACCAGCAGCGCCCCCAGCACGAAGGGCACCAACCCCAGGTGGCCCAGCCAGCGGGCGGTGTCGGTGAGCGGGGCCTCGTAGACAGGAACGGGGGCGTGGGGGGCGGGGGCAACGCGGGTCACGGCGGTGGTGGGTTCGGGCGATGAGCCCGCATTGTCGCTGCCCTGCCCTGACAGCCCGGCCGCCGGGTGTATTCGGCCAGACCGGCAAGCCGCGCCGCTCAGCTCTTCTTGGCGCCGGCCATGCGGGCCTCGATCTGCGCCGCCGGAATGGCACCGGGCGCGCGCGAGCCGTCCTCGAACACCACCGCCGGCGTGCCGGTCACGCGGTACTTGCGGCCCAGCTCGAGGTTGCGGTCCAGCGCCGCGGTGTCGCAGCCGGCAGCGGCCTTGGCCGGCGTCTGGCCGTCGACCATCCAGCTGCGCCAGGCCTTGCCCGGATCCTTGGCGCACCACACGTCCCTGGACTTGGCGGTGGAATCGGCGCCCAGGATCGGGAACAGGAAGGTGTAGATGGTCACGTCCTTCAGCGCCAGCAGATCCTTCTCGAGGCGCTTGCAGTAGCCGCAGTTCGGATCGCCGAAGACCACCAGCTTGCGCGCCCCGCTGCCCTGCTTGAGCACCACCGCGTCCTTCAGCGGCAGCGTGGCGAAGTCGATGGCGGTGAGCTTGTCGATGCGTGCCTGGGTCAGGTCGGTCTTGCTGCGGGTGTCGATGATCGAGCCCTGCAGCAGGTGGTTGCCGTTCTCGTCGGCGTACAGGATCTCGGCACCCAGGCGCACCTCGTACAGGCCCGGGATCGGCGTCTTGCTCACCTCGTCGATCTTCGGGAAGTTGGGCAGGCGCTCGGCCAGGTTCTTGCGGATCGCGGCCTCGTCGGCAGCAGCCGGCAGGGTGGCGGCCAGCGTGATCAGCAGGCCCAGCGAGCGGCGCAGCAGCGGGGAGGTCGTCGTCATTGGAAGCTTCTTTCGGGGCAGGGGATCAGCGGTCGAGCGCGCGATCGGTGAGCAGGCGCTTGAGCGGCGCCAGCCGGTTGAGCAGAGTCATGCCGCGGTTGCGGAGTTCCCGCAGCACCGGCTGATCGTGGC
>CAYPDO010000213.1:3321-7497 GCA_964409495.1 uncultured Bordetella sp. | reverse complement strand
GGCCGTGATGTGGCGCCAGGACGGCAGCCTGATTGACCTGACCGAGGGCGCGCGCTTCAGCATGCAGTCGTCGCAGGCCCTGGGTGTCAGCGACATCGGCCTGGCCGTCGGCACGTTCAAGCCCAATGCCCCGCCGCAGGGCCAGGCCGGCGAGCAGGCCTTTGTCTGGAGCGAGCGCGGCGGCCTGCGCGGCCTGGGCGAAGGCCGCGCGGTGGCCATCAACCGCGACGGCCAGGTGCTGGTCAACCGCAGCACTGGCGCCGCGCTGCTCACGCCCCAGGGCACGCTGTTCTTCACCCGGGCTGACGACGGCTTCTTCAACGCAGGCGCCTGGATCGACAACGCCCCCGGCACACGCGACGACAGCGAGCTGGACCTGGCACCCAGCCGCTTGCTCGACACGGTGATCGTCACGGCCGGTCCGGGTGTACCGGCATCCACGCGCGCCAAGGTCAGCAGCGACGGCGTGGTGAAGTCGTTGCGCGTGGGCATGTACGCCAACACGGCCAGCCGCGACGGCACGGCCACGCTGGATCTGCGCTCCAGCGGCGGGCTCGAGCCGCACCGCGTGCGCCTGCAGGCGCTGAACGGCATCACCGTGCGCGATGGCGGCCGCATCACCGGCAGCGGCACGCTGGTGGGCGCGGTGACGGTGTTTGGTGCGGCGGGCGGCACGCCGGGCGGCAGCATCCTGGTCGACGACCTCGACGTGCTGGGCGGTGCGCTGGTCAACCGCGGCCTGGTGGTGGCGGCGCAGGCGCAATCGCGCCTGGCGGCCAGCCTGCACAACGAGGCCGGTGGCCAGCTCAGCGCACGGCCGGGTGCGCACCTGCTGCTGGAAGGCCACCTGCAGCGCAACGCCGGCCTGGTGGACGTGAGCGGCTCGGTGCTGCAGGTGCAGGGCAGCTTCGTCAACGAGGCCGGCGGCCAGGTGAACGTCACCGACGGCGGCCTGGCGGTGTTCGAGGGCGCGGTGCGCAATGACGGCGGCTTCTTCGTGGACGGCAACTCGACGCTGCAGTTCAACGCGCGCGTCGAGGGCAGCGGCAGCATCGTGCAGGGCAGCCGCCCGGGCCTGGTGCTGTTCGGCAATGGCTTCGGGCTGGGCGAGCAGGTGGTGCACACGCGCCTGGCCAACGCCAGCTTCACCGGCGGCGAGCTGACGCTGAAGCTGGGCACGCAAGGCCATGACCAGCTGAGCTTCGACGGCGATGTGCAGTTCAGTGGCGGCACACGCCTGGTGCTGGCCATGGCCGAGGGCCTGCAGGTGCAGGCCGGCGACCGCTTCGACCTGTTCGACTGGGGCGGCGCGGTGCAGGGCTCGCTGGACCTGAACCACCTGCCGGTGCTGGCCCAGGGCCTGCGCTGGGACCGCAGCGAGGTGCTCAGCCAGGGCGTGCTGTCGGTCAGCGCCGTGCCCGAACCCGCGCACTGGCTGCTGATGAGCGGCGGCCTGGGCCTGCTGGGCCTGGTGCGCGCACGGCAAGCCCGCCGCGCTTGATGCCCCACCCCCCACAGGAGACTTGCCCATGAGCACCCAGACCCTGCACCCGGCCCGCCCCGCGCGGCCCCTGGCCGCCACCGCGCCGGGCGGCTCGACCATTGACGCCGAATTCGGCTTCATCCGCGACCCGGCGCGGCGCCAGCTGGCGCCGCTGGCCTTCGGCCTGCGCGCCGACAGCGCGCCGGCGGTGGCCTGGCGTGCGGCCCAGCAGCGCGAGACCCTGACCTTCTGGGACTTTCCCAGCTCGCCCTTCTGCGTGAAGGTGCGCGCCATGCTGCGCCACAAGGGCCTGGTGTTCGAGGCGGTGGACCCGCTGGCACCCGCGCACTGGTGGACGCTGCAGCGCCGCGGCCTGGGCAAGGTGCCGGCGCTGCAGATCGACACGCGCTTCGTCACCGATTCCACCGACATCGGCCTGGCCCTGGATGCGCTGTACCCCGAGCCCGCGCTGGTGCCCGCCGATGCCCGCCTGGCGGCGCTGAACCATGCGCTGGAGGAATGGGCAGACGAGGCGCTGTACTTCCTGGGCCTGCATTTCCTGTGGCTGGACCCGGCCACCGCCGGCCTGGTGCCGCACCTGTTCGGCCGCGGGCCGCTGGGCCGGCTGGGCTACCGGCTGTATCACCGACGCATCGCCGCCCAGGTGTGGGCCCAGGGCACCGGCCGCAAGCCGCATGCGCGCCTGCTGGACGAGCTGCAGCGCCAGCTCGACCACGCGGCTGCGCTGCTGCAGCCCGGGCCCTGGCTGATCGACGGGCAGCCGCGCCTGGCCGACTTTGCGCTGTTCGGCCAGCTCACCTTCCTGATGCGCGCGGTGACCAGCGGCCCGCTGGTGCGCGAGCGGCCGGCGCTGATGGCCTTCATCAAGCGCCTGCGCGCCGTGGGCCGCGACGCCAACGCCATGCCGTGGTGAGCCCTTCCCGCCACGACGCCCGCCACCCCCCTGCCCTTGCGGAGAACCCGACATGACCCATCCCAACGCCCCCCTGGCCGATGCCAGCCCCGACCCCGTGCTGGAGGCCGACTACGTGATCCTGGGCGGTGGCTCGGCCGGCTGCGTGCTGGCCGCACGCCTGAGCGAAGACCCCGCGTGCCGCGTGCTGCTGGTCGAGGCCGGCGGCGATGGCCGCGGCCTGCTGATCGACACACCCGCCGCACTGGTGGCCATGCTGCCCACGCAGATCAGCAACTGGGCCTTCCAGACCGTGCCGCAGGCCGGGCTGGACGGCCGCCGCGGCTACCAGCCGCGCGGGCGCACGCTGGGCGGCAGCTCGGCCATCAATGCCATGGTCTACATGCGCGGCCACCCGAGCGACTACGACGGCTGGGCGGCACGCGGCAACCCGGGCTGGGCCTGGGCCGACGTGCTGCCCTACTTCCGCCGCGCCGAGGGCAACACCCGCCTGGGCGCGCCCTGGCATGGCCAGGACGGGCCGCTGACGGTGTCGGACCTGCGCACCGACAACCCGTTCCTGGCGCGCTGGATGCTGGCCGCGCGCCAGGCCGGTTATCGCCTGAACAAGGACTTCAACGGCGCCGAGCAGGAAGGCTTCGGCACTGTGCAGGTCACGCAGCGCAACGGCCAGCGCTGCAGCACGTTCCGCGCCTACCTTGAGCCGGCGCTCAAGCGCCCCAACCTGCAGGTGCTCACCGGCACCCAGGCCACACGGCTGCTGTTCGACGGCCAGCGCTGCATCGGCGCGCAGCTGCAGCAGGGCCCGCGCCGCGGCGGGCGCACGCTGGCCTGCCGCGCCGCGGCCGAGGTCATCGTCAGCGCCGGCGCGCTGCAATCGCCGCAGCTGCTGCTGTGCTCGGGCATCGGCGCGCCCGAGGCGCTGAGGCCCTGGGGCCTGCCGGTGCATCACGCCCTGCCCGGCGTGGGCCGCAACCTGCACGACCATGTGGACTACATCTTCGGCTACCGCGCACCCACCACCGATCTGGCCGGTGTCTCGCCCGCCGGCAGCGCCAGGCTGCTGCGCGAGATCGGCCGCTACCGGCGAGAGCGCCGCGGCATGCTCACCAGCAACTTTGCCGAAGGTGCGGGCTTCATCCGCAAGAGCCCGCAATCGGTGGCGCCGGAGTTCCAGCTGCTGTTCGTCACCGCCATCGTCGAAGACCATGCGCGGCGGCTGAACCTGCACCACGGCTTCTCGTGCCATGTGTCGCTGCTGCGCCCGCGCAGCCGCGGCCGCGTGGCGCTGCAATCGCCCAGCGCGCTGGATGCGCCGCTGATCGACCCGGCCTTCTACGCCGATGCGCGCGATCTGGACGACATGGTGCAGGGCTGGAAGCTCACCCGGCAGCTGATGCAGCAGCCGGCACTGGCCGGCGAGGTGAGCCGCGCCCTGCCCAGCGCCATGGCCGACAGCGACGCGGCCATCCGCACGCTGCTGCGCCAGCGCAGCGACACCGTCTACCACCCGGTGGGCAGCTGCGCGATGGGCACGCTGGCGCGCGAGCCCCTGGCCGTGGTGGATGCCGCGCTGCGCGTGCACGGCCTGCACGGCCTGCGCGTGGTGGATGCCTCGGTGATGCCGGCCATTCCCGGTGGCAACACCAATGCGCCCACCGTGATGCTGGCCGAGCGCGCGGCCGACCTGATCCGCGGCCGCCGGCCACTGCCGGCCGCCGCCCTGCCCGACGCCGAGGCCGCCGCCGCAGCCCGCGAG
>CAYPDO010000213.1:0-3221 GCA_964409495.1 uncultured Bordetella sp. | reverse complement strand
CGCCGCCGGGCGCTGGGCATAGTCGGCCAGCGCGTCCATCACGCACTTCACGCGGCCCGACAGGCGCGTGGCCGGCGGCGCCACGGCCCACAGCGCAATGCCCGGCAGCGTGACCTGCGGCAGCACCGCCACCAGGCGGCCTTCGGCCAGCGCCGCCTGGCCCTGGAACGGCGGCAGCGGCGCAATGCCGCTGCCGGCCAGCGCCAGCGCATACAGCATGTCGAAGTTGTTGGCGCGCACGCGCTGGCGCGGCGCCACGTCCTGGCCCAGATCCCACAGGCCGCGGGGCCCCAGCTCGCTGTGCGTCAGCGCCACATGCCGGGCCAGATCGGCCACCTGGCGCGGCGTGCCGTATTGCGCCAGGTAGGCCGGGCTGGCCACCAGGCTGCCGCGCACCACGGTGAGCCGGCGCGCGATGTGGCGTGAATCGGGCAGCGGCCCGGCGCGCAAGGCCAGGTCCACCGCACCGCCCACCAGATCGACGCGGCGGTCATCGAGCAGCACGTCCACGTCCAGGCCCGGGTGCTCGCGCATCAGCCGGCCCAGCACCGGCGCCAGGATGGCCGCGCCCAGCGACTGCGGCGCGGTGATGCGCACCTGGCCGCTGACCAGGTCGTCCGGGCCGCGCAGCTCGTCGCAGGCGGCCTCCAGGCCCTGCAGCAGCTCGCGGCAGCGATGCACGAAACGCTCACCGGCCAAGGTCAGCGACATGCCGCGGGTGCTGCGATGCAGCAGCGTGACCTGCAGCGCGGCCTCGAGGGCGGCCACGCGCCGGCTGGCCATCGAGGCCGAGATGCCCAGGCGCCGCGCGGCTTCGGTGAAGCCGCCGCTGTCGATCACCGCCACCAGGGTCTGCAGCGTCGGCAGGTCGGGCGGGATGCGGGCCGCCACCGGCTCGGCCCGCGCCGCCGGCGCGCGTGCGCGCGGCGCTGGGCCAGCCTCGGGCAGGCGCCGGGCACTGCGGCCGGGCATGCGCGCCTCAGGCGCGCGCCAGGCCGAAGCCGTGGTTGCGGGCGGTGACGATGGCCATCGCCCGATTCTCCACCTGCAGCCGGTCGAACAGCACCGAGACCTGGTTGCGCACCGTCTTCTCCGACAGGCCCAGCGACGCGGCGATCTGCGCGTTGTCGCGGCCCTGGGCCAGCAGCTCGAGCAGTTCGCGCAGGCGCGGCGTGAGCTCGCCGATCGGTCCGTCGTCCGGCGCGCGGCCCAGGCCGGGCAGGAAGGCGTCGATCTCCTGCAGCGCGCGCGCCCAGCCGGGCTCGTCGGCCAGCAGCAGGTGGTTGCGGCTGTCGATGGTGACCAGCGTGGCACCGGGAATCTGCGTGGCCAGCAGGCGGCCTTCATCAAAGGGCACGCGCAGGTCGTGGCGGCTGTGCAGCACCAGGGTGGGGCAGCGCACGCGCGGCAGCAGGGCCGTGACGTCGATGGTGTTGAAGGCGCGCATGAAACGCGCCGCATTGGCCGGCGAGGTGGACAGGCGCTCGAGCTCGTTGAACCAGGCATGCTGCTCAGGCAGGCCGTCGGGGATGAACTGCGTGGTGAAGAACTGGCGGAACGACGGGTCGGCGCGGCCCCAGCCCAGTTCGGCCAGGCGGCACATCATCTCGGCCTCTTCGGCCTGCTCGCGCGTGTGGCTGCGCACCAGCCGGCCGCGCGCATAACCGCCCTGCAGGATCAGGTGCGTCACGCGCTCGGGATGGCGCACCGCATAGGCGATGGCGATCGACGCGCCCTGCGACACGCCCAGCAGTGCGAATCGCTCGGTGCCCGACTGGTCGGCCACCGCCTCCAGGTCACGCACCCAGTGCTCGAAATCCAGATCGGCCACCTGCCAGTCGGACAGGCCGCAGCCACGCTCGTCATAGCGCAGCAGGCGGTAGCGCTCGGACAGCGCATGCAGCACATGGCGCCACACCGGGCTGTCCCAGTCGTGCTCAAGGTGCGACAGCCAGGTGGCGGCCTTGATCAGCGTGGGGCCCTGTCCGCTGCTGGCATACGCCAGCCGCGTGCCGTCATGGCTGCGCAGGAAGCGGATCTTCTGGCTGGGAGCGGACATCGGTTCGCACGTCGGTGCCGTGGATGCGGCGTTGCACGGAATTCTGACAGCCAATGCACGCGGACAAATCCCTGCAATTCAGTGTTGCACCCCATGCAAAAGTGCCGATGCGGACGGGACCGGCGTCCCGCGCACCGCCCCGGTGCGGTGCCTGGCGGCCGTGCGGCCGGGGCTGCGGTCACGCGACAGCCCGCGCGCGGCCCGGCACAGTGGCGCCATGCACCCGATCCCCCCGCCCGGCGAACGCCTGGAACCCGACCCCGGCTGGCCGCACCGCCTGCACTTTGCGCTGCTGGGCGCCATGCTGATGGCCGGCGGCCTGCTGGCGCTGGCCTGGCCGGCGCTGGTGGCGCAGGCCCTGCCCTGGCCGCTGCCGCCACTGCATGCACGCTGCCTGGGCGCCATGCAGCTGGCCCTGGCCTACACCTGGCTGCGCGCCGCCACCGAGACCGACCGCGCCGCGCTGCGCATACCCCTGCTGATGTCGGCCGCAGCCGCCCTGGTGCTGCTGGGCGGCTGGCCGCTGTGGCCGGCGCCGGCGGCGGCCGGGCCGGCAGCGCCCGGCGCCGGGCACGGCACGCGCTGGCTGCTGCCGGCTGGCGGCCTGATCACGCTTGGGCATGCCGGTGCCCTGCTGTGGCGCGACCGCATGCTGCAGGCGCCAGCCGAGCAGCCGCACCGCGGCCTGCTGTTGCTGGCGGTGCTGGCGCTGGCGCTGGCGCTGCTGCTGTGCACGGCCCCGGCGCTGGCCGCCGCCTGCTGGCCCTGGCAGCTGCCGGCCGCCACCGCCCTGCCCTATGCGGTGCTGCTGGCACCCTGGGCGGCGGCGGCGGCGCTGCTGGCCCGTGAGCGGCGCCGCGCCACGCGCCGCCACGGCCTGCAGGGCCTGCTGCTGCTGGGCCTGCTGGTGCCGGCGGTCTCGCTGCTGCACCTGCCGGCCTTCCACGGCCCGGCGGCGGCGCTGGCCTGGTGTTCGGCCTTCGCGGCCACGGCGGCGGTGGCCGCCCGCGCGCTGGGCCAGAGCTGGCATTGAATGCCCCTAAACTGCCGGGCGCCCCCCTGTTTCGCCCGGAGTGCCATCGATGTCAGAGCCGATCCTCGTCGCCAAGCATGGCGCCGCCGAGTGCCACCTGCTGCCCGCGCTGGCCAACCGCCATGGCCC
>CAYPDO010000212.1:0-7511 GCA_964409495.1 uncultured Bordetella sp. | reverse complement strand
CATGGCGCTGTTGCGGCGTGCGGCCGGCCATAAGGTCGGTGAGGAACTGCCAGAACGCATCGGATCTCGGCGGGCTGCCGGGCAGGCTGTAGTCGATGTGCACCACCTCGTGGATCGGGTGCACGCGGTTCAGCGGCAGCGGCAGTTCGGGGTCGTCGGGCACCTGCGCGCCAGCGGCCAGGCCGTCGCGCTGCTGGTACACGGCGCGCAGCATGTCGTCGATGCGCAGGTGGTTGCGCTGGGCCGGCAGGCCGCCGTTGATGGCGCAGGCGCCCACGGCCACCAGGGTCTTGCACTGCGCGCGGAACTCGCGCAGCACCTGCACGTTCTCGGCATTGCACAGGCCGCCTTCCACCAGGCCGATGTCGCAGCGGCCCGCCGCCTTGAGGTCGGTCAGCGGCGAGCGGTCGAACTCGACGCGCTCGACCAGCGCGAACAGGCGCTCGTCGATGTCGAGAAACGACATGTGGCAGCCAAAGCAGCCGGCCAGCGAGACCGTGGCCAGGCGCAGCTTGCGCGGCGGGGGCTCGGGCAGGGCGGTCATCGGGGCTCCGGCGTGTCGTCGGCTTCGGGCAGGGCCGAGATCGGCGCAGCGTCGTAGCGCCTGTGGCCGATGGGCACCGCGAAGCCGCGGCGCTTGGGCAGGATGGCGCCCACCGGGCAGATGTGGGCGGCCAGGTCGGTGGCGGCCAGGTCGGTGTCGCCCAGCCGGCCGCTGGCGCTGCCCACCACCAGCTGCGTGCCCAGGCCGCGCCCGCCCAGCGCAAACACCGCCTTGCCATCGTGCTGGGCCGAGGCGCGCACGCACAGCCCGCACAGGATGCAGCGGTTGGCATCGAGCAGCACATCGGGGTGGCTGGCGTCCACCGGGCGATCGGGGTAGAGCTGCTCGAAGTGCGGGCTCTCGAGGCCGGCCTCGTAGGCCTCGGCCTGCAGCTTGCAGGCGCCGCTGCGCTCGCAGCCGGGGCAGAAGTGGTTGCCCTCGACGAACAGCAGCTGCAGCAGCGTGCGGCGCTCGGCGGCCAGCGCCTCGGTGTGCAGCGTGAGCTCGAGCCCGGCCTCGGCCGCGGTGCTGCAGGCCGCCACCTGGCGCGTGCCCACGGCCACCATGCACAGCCGGCACGAGCCATGTGGCGCAAAGCCCGTGTGCCAGCACAGGTGGGGAATGTGCTGGCCGGCGCGCGTGGCGGCTTCCAGCACGGTCTCGCCGGGCTGGAAGGGCACGGCCTGGCCGTCGAGCAGAAAGCTGGGCGGGGCGGTGCTCATGCGGTCTCGTCCGGTGCGGGCGGCGCTGCGGGGCCGGCGTGCGCTGGCATCGCGGCGGGCGTGAGGCCCTCGCGCGTGGCCAGGTGTGCGCCGGCATCGTGGCGGCCGGTGAGCGTGCGCGCCTGCGACAGCTCGGCGTCGAGGTCGAAGCCGGGCACGAACTGCAGCGACTGCAGCCGCCGCTCATACGCCGGCCGGTGGTGGCGCAGCGTGTCGCGCAGCATGCGCCCGGCGCTGGCGCCCAGGCCGCAGTGGGTGGTGCGGCCGAGCAGGGTGTCGAGCTCGGTCAGCGCGTCGAGGTCGTGGCGCGAGCCGCTGCCGGCGTCGATCTTGTCGAGCCGGCGCGCCATCAGCGTGGTGCCCACGCGGCAGGGGGTGCAGAAGCCGCAGCTTTCGTGGGCGAAAAACTGCGCCGCATGCCGCGCCACCTCGAACATGTCGCGCCCCGGGCCGAATACCGTGAACGCGCCGGCACTGGGCAGATCCTCCTGCGCGATGCGGCGGCCGAAATCACGCGCCGGCACGCAGTGGCCCGAGGGCCCGCCCACCTGCACCGCCTGGGCATCGGGGGCGCCGCAGTCGGCCAGGATGCGCGCCACCGGCGTGCCCAGCGGGTATTCGTACAGGCCCGGCCGCGCGCAGTCGCCCGACACCGAATGGATCTTGGTGCCGGTGGAGCGCGGCGTGCCGATGCCGGCCCACCAGGCGCCGCCGCGCAGCGCGATCTGCGCCACGCAGCAGAAGGTCTCGACGTTGTTCACCACCGTGGGCAGGCCCATCCAGCCATGGCTGGACGGGTAGGGCGGGCGGATGCGCGGCACGCCGCGCTTGCCTTCCAGCGATTCGAGCAGCGCGCTTTCTTCACCGCACACATAGGCTCCGGCGCCCAGGTGGATGGCGATGTCGAAATCAAAGCCGGCGCGGCCGGCAATGCCCGTGCCCAGCAGGCCCGCGGCGCGGCGCCGCGCCAGCACCTGCTGCAGGCCGGGCAGCAGCCAGCGGTATTCACCGCGCAGGTAGATCAGGCCGTGGCGCGCGCCCAGCGCCCAGGCGGCCAGCGTCATGCCCTCGATCACGGCATCGGGCTGCAGGCGCAGCAGCGTGCGGTCCTTGAAGGTGCCGGGCTCGCCTTCGTCGGCATTGCACACCACCACGCGCTCGGTCACCGGCTGGGCGGCACAGGCGCGCCACTTGTCGGCCACCGGGTAGCCGGCACCGCCGCGGCCCAGCAGGCGCGCGCTGGCCAGCGCGTCGATCAGCGCACTGCCGGGCCGGGCCAGCGCGGCGGCCAGTGCCGCGCCGGGCGCATCGGTGGCGGCCAGCAGCACGTCAGCGCGGCGCACGGGCTCGTCCACCTGCTGCCATTCGGCCGGCCAGGCCCCGGGCGGCAGGCCGGCCGCGATGGCATCGGCCAGTGCATCGATGCGCGCGGCATCCAGCCGCGTGATGACCTGGGCATGGTTGACCAGCAGCGACGGGCCCTGGTCGGCCAGGCCGATGCACGAGCAGCGGGCGATGCTCAGCGCGCCATCGGCCCGCACCTGGCCGGGCGCCACGCCCAGCCGCGCACACAGCTGCGCCATCAGCGCGCCGGCGCCCTGGTGGCGGTCGGTGATGTGGTCGGAGAACAGCAGGCGCAGCCGCCCCACCGGCGCCAGGTGCAGAAAGCGGTAGAAGCCGGCCACGCCGCACAGCTCGGCCAGCGGCAGCGCCAGCGCCTGGGCCAGCGCGCCGAGCGCGGCCGGCGGCAGCCAGCCCAGCTGGGCCTGCAGCGCCACCAGCACCTGCAGCAGCTGGCCGCGGCGGCCGCCGTGGGCGGCCAGCACCGCCAGGGCCGCGGCGCGGACCGCGGCCGTGTCATCGGCCGCGCCATGCCCCGCACGGTCCGGGGCCGACCAGGGGGCGGGAACTGCCGTCATGCTGCGGGCCGGGTGGGGACGTGTGCCGCGGGCCGCGCCCTGCCTACAGCGGCATCGCCGCCGAGTCTTCGTCGGTGGCCGTGCCGGGCGGCACCCGCTGCTCGCCGGGCCGGGGCGCGGCCAGCATGTCGGGGGTGATCAGCACCACGCCGCGCGGGCTGACATGGAAGCGCGCACGGTCCTCGTCGGCGTTCAGGCCGGCGCGAAAGCCGTCGGGCAGCACGCAGCCCTTGTCGACGATGGCCCGCCGCAGCACCACGCGGCGGCCGATCTGCACATTGGGCAGGATCACCGAATCCTCCACCAGGCTGGCTTCGGCCACGCGCACCTTCGAGAACAGGATCGAGCGCCGCACCGTGGCGCCGCTGACGATGCAGCCGCCCGACACCAGCGAGTCCATCGCCATGCCGCGCCGGCCTTCGTCGTCGAACACGAACTTGGCCGGCGGCACCTGGCGCTGCAGGCTCAGGATCGGCCACTCGTCATCGTAGAGGTTGAGCTCGGGCACCACATGGGTGAGGTCGAGGTTGGCCTCCCAGAAGGCATCCACCGTGCCCACGTCGCGCCAGTAGGGCTTGTCGCCCACCATGTTGACGCAGCTCTCGGTGAAGCGGTGGGCCAGCACATGGTGGCCATCGGCCACCAGCTTGGGGATCACATCGTGGCCGAAGTCGTGGCGCGAGTCGGGGTCGGCGGCGTCGGTGGCCAGCTTGGCGCACAGGAACTCGGTGCCGAACACATAGATGCCCATGCTGGCCAGCGCATGGCCGGGCCGGCCCGGGATGGGCTGCGGCTGGGCCGGCTTCTCGTCGATGGCGGTGATGCGGTCGGCGGCGTTCACGCTCATCACGCCGAAGCCGCGCGCCTGGTCCAGTGGCACCTCGATGCAGGCCACGGTGGCATCGGCGCCGGCGGCGATGTGGTCGGCCAGCAGGCGCGCGTAGTCCATCTTGTAGACATGGTCGCCGGCCAGGATCAGCACGTATTCGGGCCGCGCCTCGCGCACGATCTCGAGGTTCTGCCACACGGCGTTGGCGGTGCCGCTGTACCAGCGCTCGTCCAGCTGCTGCTGGGCCGGCACCACGTCGATGAACTCGCCGAGCGCGGCCTGCAGAAAGCCCCAGCCGCGCTCGATGTGGCGGATCAGGCTTTGCGCCTTGTACTGGGTGAGCACGCCGACACGGCGGATGCCCGAGTTGACGCAGTTGCTGAGCGCGAAGTCGATGATGTTGAGCTTGCCGGCAAAGGGCAGCGCCGGCTTGGCGCGGCGGTCGGTCAGCTGGTAGAGCCGCGAGCCGCGGCCGCCAGCCAGCACCACCGCATAGACATGCTGCATGCGGTGCGCCAGATCGGCGGCGGCACGTGCGGCGGCGGCCGGGGCCACCGGGTGGGGCGCGCGCGGGCGCGCCGTGCTGGCCGCGGATGCCGCGTAGGCAGGCCTTTGGGACATGTCGTCTCCTTCGCGCTGGCCGTGGCGGCCTGCCGCGCAGGATGAGCGGCCGACGTGACGGCATCTTGACGAGGCGCGATGCTGCCGCGCCCGGGCCGTCTGCGCCAGGGGCCGGGATTGATCCATGTCATTCCCCACCCCGCGTGTCGAGCTTGCCCTACGGCGCGCGTCAGGGTCAGGTTTCGGGTGGCCGCTGCGCCAGCAAGCTGGCGGCCAGGGTTTCGTAGGCGGCCGCCACCTGCAGCAGCCGGGCATCGGCGCGCGGCGGCGCGATCAGCTGCAGGCCCATCGGCCAGCGGCCGTTGGCGTGGAAGCCGGCCGGCAGGCTGATCGCCGGTGCACCGGCGAAGGTGGCGTACAGCGTGCTTTCCATCCAGCGGTGGTAGGTGTCCATCGCGCGGCCGGCGATCTGCCGCGGCCAGCGCTCGCCGATCGCGAAGGGCCACACCTGGGCCACCGGCAGGGCCAGCAGGTCCACGGTGTCGAACAGCGCCAGCAGCGCGGCGTGCAAGCGTGTGCGCTGCTCGCTGGCGCGCAGCAGGGCCATCGCGTCCAGGCCCTGCGCCTGATCGTGCTCCCACAGCGCCTCGGGCTTGATGTGCTCGCGCGCCGGCCGGCCGTCGGCGGGCCGCAGTGCCAGCAGCGCCGCCACGCGCGGCGCCACCAGCGCGCGCCGCCACACCAGCCAGGCCTGCCACAGTGCGTCCAGGTCAACGCCGAGGCGGGCCGGCACCACCACCGCGCCGGCCGAGGCCAGGCGCTGCAGCGCGGCCTCGCAGACAGGCAGGATGCCGTCCTCGACCGCCAGGTGGCCGCCCAGGTCGCCCAGCCAGCCGATGCGCAAGCCGCGCAGCGAGGCGGGGTCGGCATGCGCGGCGCCGAGCGTGAATTCGGCGCCGTCGGCCAGCGCCAGCGGCGTGCGCGCATCGGGCCCGGCCTGGGTGGCCAGCAGCGCGGCCAGATCGCGCACGCTGCGCGCCATCGGGCCCTCGGTGCCCAGCTGGCTGATCCACACATCGGGCGCCGGCCACAGCGGCACCCGGCCCTGGCTGGGGCGCAGGCCGAACACATGGTTCCAGGCCGCCGGGTTGCGCAGCGAGCCCATGAAGTCGGAGCCGTCGGCCACCGGCAGCAGGCGCCGGGCCAGGGCCACCGCGGCGCCGCCGCTGGAACCGCCGGCGCTGACCGTGGCGTCCCAGGCATTGGGCGTGGCGCCGAACAGCGGGTTGAAGGTGTGCGAGCCCAGGCCCAGCTCGGGCATGTTGGTCTTGCCGATGACGATGGCGCCGGCGGCCTTCAGGCGCGCGGTCATCAGCCCGTCATGCGGCGCCACGGCGCCGGCCAGCAGCGGGCTGCCCACGGTGGTGGCAAAACCCTGGGCCATGGCCGCGTCCTTGATGGCCAGCGGCAGGCCGTGCAGCCAGCCGCGGCTGCGGCCGCGCGCCAGTTCGGCATCGCAGGCCGCGGCCTGGGCCAGCAGCGTGTCATCCGGCGCCAGGTTGACGATGGCGCGCAGCGACGGGTTCAGGCGGTGGATGCGCGCCAGGTAGGCGGCCATGACCTCACGGCACGACAGCTGGCGGGCGTGGATGGCGGCCGAGAGGGCGTGGGCGTCGAGATCGGTGATCGCGGCCGAGGTGTCCGGGCTGGGGGGAGGGCTGTCGTTCATGCCCGCAGACTAACCGCGCGGTGCTGGCGCACCCAGCCGGGTCAGCCCGGGGCCAGCCCGGGTCAGCGCAGGCGGCGCACCGGCAGCGGGCGCACGCGGCGGCGCGACAGCCAGGGCAGCGCGATCAGCCCGGCCAGCAGCAGGGCGCGCGGGTGCAGCTCGGGCACCGCGGCGGCCGCGCCGCCACCGAGCATGCCGTCGCCGGGCAGGCCGGCCTGCTGCGCCCAGCGCAGCGTGCCGCCGGCCACGATGTACTCGCCCAGGCCGTCGCCATACAGCGTCACCTGGCTGAAGCGGCCGCCGGGCACGATGGCGCCGGTGAAGTGCGTGTACTGGCCGTTGAGCAGCCAGCCGGGGTTGTCGGCCGCCGAGTGCGCGGTGGCCACGGTGAGCGGGGCAGCGTCGTCGAAGGCGATGTAGAGGCTGGAGGCGAAGCAGCAGGTGCCCCAGTCGCCGATCTCCAGGCCGAAGGCGCTGACCGGCTGCGCGAAGCTGAAGCGCAGGCCCGAGGCGCTTACCGGTGCCTGGGGCACCAGGCCGATGGCCCAGCCGCTCAGCGCACCGGGCAGGCCCAGCGCGCGCAGTGCGGCGTAGTCGGCGTCGACCAGGCGCGGGCTGCCGTCGGCGCCGGCGATGCCCAGGCCGGGCAGCGCCAGGCTGCGCGCGCCGTCGGGCAGGTCCTGCAGGGTCAGGGTGTGCAGCTGGCTGCCGGTGGCTGCCACTGCGGCGTCGAACTGGCGCGCGCCGCTGGCCAGATCGGCATGGATGAGCATCGGCGTGCCGGTGGCGGTGGCCTGGGCAGGCGCCTGCGGCAGCAGCAGGGCGACCGACGCCAGCAGGGCACGAAGCAGCGGGATCATGGCGCGGACGGGCAGGTGGCAATGGCCGCCAGTGTGGGCGCGCCGCCCGGCAGGCAAACCCGCAATGAGCGCGGGCTTTCAGCGCTGAATCCGCCGCTGGCTCAGGGCGCGGCGCCGGCCGCCAGGGCCTGCAGGCAGGCCAGGCACAGGCAGCCGCGGTAGCGCTGGCGCAGCAGGGCCTGCAGCGCCGGCGTCAGCGTCAGCGTGCTGCAGGGGCAGGGCGCGGGGCCCTGCACGCCGCAGTGGAAGTGCCCGCCGCAGCGCGGGCAGCGGTCGGGGCCGTCGGCGGGGGTCGCAAGAGCTGGTTCCGCCGCATCCGTCTTTTCGCCTTCCCTACTGGCGACCTC
>CAYPDO010000211.1:0-7518 GCA_964409495.1 uncultured Bordetella sp. | reverse complement strand
GCACTGCCTGCGCCATCGGCACACGCCACCGAGGCCGACGACGCCGGCCATGCCGACCGGACCACCGATGCGCTGTGCGGCACCTGCCTGGTGCTGGCCGGCCTTGGCGCGCTGGTGGCGCCGGTACCGCTGCTGTGCCTGGCCGCCACGTCGCCGGCGCAGGCGCCACCGCTGGCACCGGCCCCCGGTCGCGGCCTGCGCGCGGCCACGCCCTTTCTCGCCCGCGCGCCGCCCGCGCTTCCTGTGCCCGTCTGATCCGCTGCGCCGGTGGACGGCCCGCGCCTTGTTGCGCCGGGCGCCACCGGCGGCTCGCCGTCCGTTGCCAGGAAGTTCTTGCCCATGTCGTCGCATTCCCTGCGCGCGCAATGCTGCGCGCCCCCGCATCCCGCCCCCCCGCCGCTGTCGCTCGCCGCATCGGTACACCCGCCCCGCCGGGCCACGGCCCTGGCCGCCGCGCTGGCGCTGCTGTCGCCGGTGGTGCTGGCCCAGGTGGCCGCCCCGGCGATCGCCCCGGCAGCGGCCGCTGCAACCCGGGCCGCCCCGGTGGCGGCCAGCGTGGTCATCACCGGCAACCCGCTGGGTGCCACGCAGCTGGCGCAGCCGGCCGAGGTGCTCACCGGCGAGGCCCTGGCGCGGCGCCGTGCCGGCACGCTGGGCGAGACCCTCGAGGGCCTGCCGGGCGTGGCCAGCTCGGGCTTCGGGCCGCAGGCCGGCCGGCCGGTGATCCGCGGGCTGGACGGCGACCGCATCCGCCTGCTCGACAACGGCGGCGCCTCGGCCGACGCCTCGAGCCTGAGCTTCGACCATGCGGTGGCGGTGGATCCGCTGGTGGTCGAGCGCATCGAGGTGCTGCGCGGGCCGGCGGCGCTGCTGTACGGCGGCAACGCCACCGGCGGCGTCGTCAACACGCTGGACAACCGCATCCCGCGGGCACCGCTGGGCCTGGTGGGCGGCCGCAGTGAATGGCGCCTGGGCGGCGCCGCGCGCGAGCAGGCCGGTGCGCTGGTGCTGGAAGGCGGTGCCGGCCCGGCCGGCGGCCTGAACTGGCATGTGGACGCCGCCGGCCGCCACAGCCAAGACCTGCGTGTGCCACGCTTCACGCCTCCGGCCGAGCCGGGCGAAGACGCCGCCGCCACACGCCGCGTGCGCAACAGCGCCGGCCGCAGCGAGGCCGGCGCGCTGGGCGCCTCATGGGCCGACACGCAGGGCTACGTGGGCCTGGCCGTCGACGGTGTGCGCCAGCGCTATGGCGTGGTCGTCGAGCCCGACGTCAGCATCCGGCTGCAGCGCGAGCGCCTGGCCCTGGCGGCCGAGCGCCGCGGCCTGGCCGGGCCGTTCAGCGCGGTCGAGGCGCAGGCCAGCCGCTCCCGCTACCAGCACCAGGAGCTGGAAGGCAGCGGCGAGGTCGGCACCACCTTCCGCAGCCTGGGGCAGGAGGCGCGGGTGCAGGCCCGGCAGGCGCCGCTGGCACTGGCCGGCGGCCAGCTGCACGGCACGCTGGGCCTGCAGATCGAGCGGCTGGATTTCTCGGCGCTGGGCGAGGAGGCCTTCGTGCCCGGCACGCACACCGCCAGCGATGCGCTGTTCCTGCTGCAGGAGTGGCGCAGCCCCGGCCTGATCCTGAGCGCCGGGGCACGCCGCGAGCGTGTGCATGTGCGCTCCGACGGTGATGCCGCCGATGCCGCCGAGGCCCGCTTCGGCGCCGCCACCGCGCGCCGCTTCCAGCCCGTCAGCTGGATGCTGGGCCTGCAGCTGCCGCTGGCGGCCGTGGCACCGGGCTGGTCGCTGCGCGGCGCGCTGGGCCACACCGAGCGTGCGCCGGCCTACTACGAGCTCTACGCCAACGGCGTGCACGTGGCCACCGGCGCCTACGAGCGCGGCGACCCCACGCTGGCGCTTGAACGCAGCCGGCATGCCGAGGTGGGTGTGCAGTGGCAGCAGGGCCCGCAGCAGCTGCAGGTGCAGCTGTTTCGCACCCGCTTCGCCAACTACCTGGCGCTGGACGCCACCGGCAGCGATGTGACGCTGGACGACGGCGGCAGCGTGCCCGAGTACCTGTTCCGTGGCGTGCCGGCCACGCTGCACGGCCTGGAGATCGAGGCCCGCGGCCGCCAGGTGCTGGCCGGCTGGACGCTGGACGGCCAGGCCACGCTGGACTGGGTGCGCGGCCGCAACGACGCCACCGGCGATGCCCTGCCGCGCCTGCCGCCGATGCGTCTGCACCTGGGCCTGGAGGCAGCACGTGGCGCACTGAGCCTGGGCCTGGCGCTGCAGCACCAGACCGCGCAGCGCCGCGTGCCGGCCACCGACACCGCCACCGCGGCGGCCACCCGGGTGGATCTGAGCCTGGGCTGGCGCCAGCGCTGGGCCGGCGCCGACGCACTGTGGACGCTGAAGCTGGGCAACGTGGGCCAGGCGCTGGCCTTCAGCCCCAGCACCGTGCGGCCGGCGCGTGAGCTCAGCCCGGCCGGCGCGCGCGCGCTCACGGCCGGCCTGCGCGTGGGCTTCTAGCAGGCCACCCGCAGCGTGCCGCCGCGCCATGCGGCGGCCAGCCCCCGCGGCGCTTGCCCCGAGGGGCCGAACAAGGCCGCGGCGCGCGGCCTGTTCGGCCTTTTGGCCGTTGCGCCGCTGCGTAAGCTGACGATCCCATGAGCACCCACCGCGCAGCGCCGATGACGGCCGAACCCCGCGAAGCCCGCGAGGCCTGGCCCGACACGACCCCGATGCCGCTGGAGCCGGAGTCGTTGTCGCCGGCACCCATCGACGGGCTGGACGTCAACGAGATCGAGAGCGAGACGGTCTTCGACCGCCTGTTCGGCAGCCTGCCGCTGCCCGCGTCACGACGACGTTAGCTGGGGCACCCGGCCTCGCGGGTACGCGAGTCCACCCGCCGGGCGGGTTGCGGGCCGGCTTGGGGCGGCCCGGCGCTCGGCCCGCTGAGGCACCCGGCCTCGCGGGTACGCGGGCGGGGCCGCTGGTCAGGCGAAGGGGCGCACGCCGAACAGCCACGCGTGGCCCCAGAAGGCCAGCGCTGCCCACAGCAGCAGGCCCACGCCCACCGCGAGCAGCGTGCCGGCCGTGGTGCCGGGGGCGTAGACCGTGCCGGCGGCGCGGTCACGCTGGCGCGCCGAGCGGAAATCGGCCACCGCCCACAGCCCGAAGGCGCCGAACAGCAGCACATCGGCCAGCATGCCGTTGGCCAGCAGGTGGGCCAGCGCCCACACCTTGACGGCCAGCACCATGGGGTGGTGCAGCCGCGCCTTGAGGGCATTGCGTGGCACATGGGCGGCCACCAGCAGCACCAGTGAGACCAGCATCAGCAGACCGGCAAGGTGGCGCGTCCACAGCGGCGGCGCCCACAGCGGCACCGGCGTCATGCGCGCCTGGCCATAGCCCCACACGATCAGCGCGAAGCCGGCCAGCGACACCAGCGTGTACAGGCCCTTCCAGCGCTGCGGCCCCAGGCGCTGCAGCATGCCGGCACGCCAGCCCTCGGCCACGATGCGCACCGAATGCACGCCCAGGAACAGCAGCAGGCCGAGGATCAGGGCAGTCATGGTCGCTTTCCGTGGCGGTCTGCGGTGCGGGTGCGTCGGCCGGTGGCAGGGCGCCCGCGCGGGGTCACTTGCGTGCCGGGCTCTTGAGGTACAGCGTCCACAGCTGGGCCAGGTCGGCCGTGCCATCGCTGCCCTTCACCTGGGCGAAGCTGGCCAGCGCGTCGCTGGCCTTGCCGGCACGCCACTGCACCACGCCCAGGTGCAGCAGGGCCTCGTCGGGCTGCTTCAGGCCCCCCTTGGCCTGGCCCAGGCCCATCACCGCCAGCGCCTTGTCATGCTGGCCGGCGCCCGACAGTGCCATGCCCAGCGCAAACGGCACGTTGCCGTCCTTGGCGTTGCGGGCGGCGCTTTCGGCGTCGTTCAGGCTGGCGCGGTCGTTGGCGGCGGCCTTGGTCACGGCCTCGCGCAGCTTGCGGTCGGCCGCGGCATTGCCGTCCTTGCCGAGCACGCCGCTGTTGAAGCCGTCGTCGAGCAGCTTCTGCGCCTCGGCGGGCAGGCCGATCTGGCTGGCGCGGAAGGCCATGTCGCCCAGTTCGCCAGCCGGCAGGCTCAGGCCCACGGCCATCTTCAGGCGGTACAGGTCCAGGCGCAGGCGCTCCTCGGCGAAGCCGGGGCGTTGCGCGGTGCGGATGATCAGCTCGTTCCAGTAGTCGGTCTTGCCGGTGCTGCTGGCCAGCTTGCCCAGCGTGCCCAGATAGCCGGCGTCGTCCTTCAGCGCGTTGTAGGCCAGCGCCAGGCGGCTGAGCAGCACCTCGGCCGGCACGCGGCCGGCGGCCTCTTCGGCCTGCACCTGGGCCGCGAACTCGCGCGCGGCGCCGGCGTGGTCGCCAGTTTCGGCCAGCAGGCGCGGGTAGAGCTCACGCAGCTCGGCGTTGTTGCCGCCGGCCGCCAGGTACCCCGGGTAGCGCTTGGCGGCCAGTGCGAACTGCTTTTCCTGCACGGCCAGGCGGATCAGCGCCTCGTTCAGCGGGCGGCGCTCGGCCTCGGGCACGAACGCGCTGTCGATCACGCTCACCAGCGCCTGCAGGGCCACGCCACGCTCGCCCTTGGCGCTGGCCGCGGCCATGCGGAAGCGCCCGATGACATAGCGCTCATACGGCGTCAGGCCGGCAATGGCCTCCACGGCGGTGAGCTTGTCGAGCGCCTCCTGGTGCTTGCCGGCCTTCAGCGCCTCCTGCGCTTCCTGCAGCGGCTTGGCGGTCTCGTTGCGCACGGTGGGGCCCGAGGCCGCCGCAGCCGGGGCCGAGGCGGCCTGCTGGGCCAATGCCGGTGTCCCGGCGGCAGCGGCCAGCGCCGTCAGCGTGGCCAGGGTCAGGGCGCGCAGTGCGCGGCGCGGGGAAGCGGTATGGCGGATCGGCAAGCGGGCACCCCGTGAGGTGGTGAAGAACGAAGGCGGGAGTGTAGTCAGCCCGTGTGACGCGCCCACCCCGCCGGTTACCAGCGGGTTACCGGCGCAGGCCTGCTGCGGGGGGGTCTGTTGCGGCACCCGGCCTGGCGCGATGGCCGGGCCGGGTGCGCCGGGGTCACTGCGGCGTGATGCCGGCAATGGCCCATTCACCGCCGGCCGGGCGCACCAGGTGCCACAGCTCGGCAAAGGGCTCGGCGCCGCCATCGGCCTGCTCGCGGATCAGGCCGCTGTAGCGCACGCTCACCACGTCCTGGCCCATGCCGTCGCGGGTGACGTCGGCGATCTCGGCGTCGAGCTGAACCACATCGGTCTGCTGCGTGGCCGCGCCGCGCTCCTGCAGATCAAGCCGCAGCGAGGCGAACAGCTCGGGCGTGGTGAACTTGCGCAGATCGTCCACATTGGCGGCATCGTTGGCGGCCTGCAGGCGGATGAACACGGTCTTGGCCAGGCGCAGGAAATCAGCGGCGTTGATGCCATCGGGCAGCGCCGGGGCCATGTCGGCCGAGCCGGCCGATGCCAGCGCCGCACCGGCCGGCGCGGCCGCGGTGGCTGCCGCTGCGCCATCCAGCGTGCTGCGCGCACTCACCGGGGCCTGCACGCTGTCGACGCGCGGCGTTGGCGCCGGGCCTGCGCCTGCAGCACCAGCGCCCGCGGCGGCACCGGCCAGGCCATAGCCGGCCATGCCACCCATCGGACCCATGCCGCCCGCGGCGGCCGGCTTGCGCGCCGCCAGGCGGCCCATCACGAAGCGCAGCACCATGAAGGCCGCCAGCGCCAGCAGCGCGATCATCACGAAGTTGGCCAGGCCCTCGCCCATGCCGAAGTGGCTGAACAGCGCCGCCAGGCCGAGGCCGGCGGCCAGGCCGGCCAGCGGGCCCATCCACGAGCGCTTGGCGGGTGCTGCGGCCGCGGCTGCGGCGCCGGCCATGGCCGGTGCGGCCTGCTGGGCGCCCGGCTGCGTGCCAGGGGCCTGCGCCGGGCTGGGCGGGGTGGCCGGCTTGGCCGGCGTGGCGGGCATCTGGCGTTGCAGGCCGGCGGGCTTGCCGGCGCCCAGGCGCTTGGCCTCGGCATCGAACGGTATGACGCCCAGGCCCCCCATGGCCACGGCCATCGACAGGGTCAGCAGCAGTTTCTTCATGCGCAAGCTCTCCAGGAAGCGGGATCCGGTGCGGCCGTGCGCCACGCGCACGGACCGGACGCGCATTGTGAGCCCTGGCATGGCCAGAGGTTCCGTTGGCCCGGCGGCGCCGCTGTCGCACCAGGGACATGCCGGCACGGCAAATCCCGGGTGGCCAGCGCCCGGACGGCGCGGCAGCATGCGTGGCGCCCGACCCTTGCGAAGGAAGACCCATGAGCCTTGCCGCCAACCCGCGCTGGCAGCGCCGCCCCGAAGGCGCCACCTGGGGCGACTTCGGCCCCGACGACCAGCTGGGCCGGCTGAACCTGATCACGCCCGAGCGCCGCCGCGCCGCGGTGGCCGAGGTGCGCGAAGGCCTGGCCTTCGGCCTGAGCCTGCCGCTGGACTACCCCGGCGGCGCGTTGCTGAACCCGCGGCGCAAGCCGCCGCAGCTGCGGCCCACGGCGCTGAACGGCACGCCGTTCATGAACCAGCCGCTGTCGCTGGTGGTCGAGCGCGCCACCGACGTGATCTGCGACGACCAGGTCACGCTGAGCCTGCAGTACAGCACCCAGTGGGACAGCTTTGCCCATGTGGGCAGCTGGTTCGACGCCGATGGCGACGGCGAGCCCGAGAAGGTGTACTACAACGGCTACCGCGCGCACGAGCACATCGTGGGCCCGGGCGACCGGCTGCTGGCGGCCTGCGGCTGCGGCGAGGACGGCTCCTACGCCCGCGCGCTGGGCATTGCCAACTTTGCCGAGCACCCCATCCAGGGCCGCGGCGTGATGGTGGACCTGGCGGCGCATCTGGGCCGCGAGCGGGTGTTCGTCGACCACGCGCTGCTGATGCGCATCCTGAAGGACGATGGCGTGGTGGTGGAGCCGGGCGACCTGCTGCTGATCCACACCGGCTTTGCCGAGGCCGTGCTCGAGATGAAGCGCGAGCCCGATGCCCAGGTGCTGCACCATGCCTGCGCGGTGCTGGACGGGCGCGACCCTGCGCTGCTGCAGTGGATCAGCGACAGCGGCGTGGCCGCGCTGTGCGCCGACAACTATGCGGTGGAGGGCTACCCGGCGCGCGACGTGCCGGGCCTGCGCGCGGCGCTGCCGCTGCACGAGCACTGCCTGTTCAAGCTGGGCGTGCCGCTGGGTGAGCTGTGGTGGCTGGGTGACCTGGCCGCCTGGCTGCGCGCGAACGGCCGCTCGCGCTGCCTGCTGACCGCGCCGCCGCTGCGGCTGCCGGGGGCGGTGGGCTCGCCGGTGACGCCGGTGGCCACGGTGTGAGCGCCGCCTGGCACACGTGACAAGGGCCCGTTGCCGGGCCCTCGGGTGGTGCCACAACCGCTTCGGCGGGCAGATCGGAATGTCGTCGTCCTTGTCGTCGAAGCCGGTGCTCGTCGTCGGCGCCGGGCGCTGGGCCGCGGCCGGGGCGCG
>CAYPDO010000210.1:0-7527 GCA_964409495.1 uncultured Bordetella sp. | reverse complement strand
GGAAGCGCAGCAGACGCAGCTCGACGCCGTCTCGCACAACCTGGCCAACAGCGCCACCAATGGCTACAAGCGTGGCCACGCGGTGTTCGAGGACCTGATGTACCAGAACCTGCGGCAGGCCGGCGCCAACAGCACCGAGCAGACCACGCTGCCCACCGGCCTGCAGATGGGCCTGGGCGTGCGCGCCGTGGGCCTGGCGCGCAACTTCTCGCAGGGCAATGTGCAGCAGACCGGCAACACCTATGACGTGGCCATCATGGGCCAGGGCTTTCTGCAGGTGCAGATGCCCGACGGCACCACCGGCTACACCCGCGACGGCGCGCTGCAGCTGAACTCGCAGGGCCAGATCGTCACCAACGCCGGCTACCAGGTGCAGCCGGCGATCACCATTCCGGCGCAGGCGCAGAGCGTGACCATCGGCACCGATGGCGTGATCACCGTCACGCTGCCCGGACAGGTGGCACCGCAGCAGATCGGCCAGCTGCAGATCGCCAGCTTCATCAACCCGGCCGGCCTCGAGCCCAAGGGCGAGAACCTGTACGCCGAGACCGGCGCCTCCGGCGCGCCGCAGGCCGGCGCGCCCAACAGCAACGGCCTGGGCACGCTCAAGCAGGGCTATGTGGAGGGCAGCAACGTGAACATGGTCGAGGAGCTGGTCACGATGATCCAGACCCAGCGCGCCTACGAGGTGAATTCCAAGGCCGTGCAGACCTCCGACCAGATGCTGCAGCGTCTGGGCCAGCTGTGATGGCCGTGCGCACCCGTTCCTGGCTGGCCGCGCTGCTGGTGGCACCGCTGCTGGCCGGCTGCCTGTCGCTGGCCCGCGTGCCCGATGTGGAGGTGGTGCAACCCACCGCCGCGCTGGCGCTGCCCCAGGTGCTGCCGGCGCCGGCCGTGCCCACCGGCGCGATCTTCCGCGCCGACGGCTACCGCCCGCTGTTCGAGAACCACCGCGCACGCATCGTCGGCGACACGCTCACCGTGCAGATCACCGAGAAGGTGGCGGCCACGCAAAGCTCCACCAGCAACATCGACCGCAAGTCCGATGTCTCGGCCGCGATCACCGCGCTGCCCTTCGTCAAGAGCAGCGCGCTCACGCGCACCAGCGCCACCGGCGCTGCGGCCAACACCTTCGAGGGCAAGGGCACCACGGTCAACACCAACGACTTCTCCGGCACCATCACCGCCACCGTGGTGCAGGTGCTGCCCAACGGCCACCTGCTGATCTCGGCCGAGAAGCAGGTGGGCGTGAATGCCAATGTCGACGTGCTGCGCTTCTCGGGCCAGGTGGATCCGCGCTCGATCGCGCCGGGCAACACCGTGCAGAGCACGCTGATCGCCAATGTGCGGGTCGAGCAGCGCGGCCGCGGCCAGCAGGCCGAGGTGCAGAGCATGGGCTGGCTGGCGCGCTTCTTCCTCAACATCCTGCCGATCTGAGTGCCGCAGCCGCCATGAACCGCCAACGTTTCTCCGCCGACCGCCTGCTGCGCGCCGTGCTGCTGCTGGGCCTGCTGGTGGCCAGCGCCGCCGTGTGGTGGCCGGCCCAGGCCGCGCGCATCAAGGAGCTGGCCACCGTGCAGGGCGTGCGGCCCAACCAGCTCACCGGCTTCGGCCTGGTGTTCGGCCTGGACGGCACCGGCGACCAGAGCACCCAGGCGCCGTTCACGCCCCAGGCCCTGGCCGCCTACCTGCAGCAAAACGGCATCACGCTGCCGCCGGGCGTGCAGATGCAGCCGCGCAACCTGGCCTCGGTGGTGGTCACCGCCGATCTGCCGGCCTTTGCCCAGCCGGGCCAGCGCATCGATGTCACCGTGGCCTCGGCCGGCAATGCCAAGAGCCTGCGCGGCGGCACGCTGCTGGCCACCGCGCTGCGCGGGGCCGACGGCCAGATCTACGCCATCGCCCAGGGCAACCTGATCGTCGGCGGCGCCGGTGCCGCGGCCGGTGGCGCCAAGGTGCAGATCAACCACCTGGCCGCCGGCCGCGTGCCCGAGGGCGGCACGGTGGAGCGCTCGGTGCCCACCCAGCTGTCGCGCGGTGGCGTGATGCAGCTGGACGTGTCGGCCAGCGACTTCACCACCGCGCGCGCCGTGGCCCAGGCCATCAACCAGGCCAAGGGTCCCGGCACCGCCCAGGCCGTGGACGGCCGCGTGGTGCGCGTGCGCATGCCCGAGACCCTGGCCGATCCGGTGGGCTTCGTGGCCGACATCGAGAACCTCGAGGTGGCGCTGGCCAAGCCGGCCGCGCGCGTGGTGCTCAATGCGCGCACCGGCTCGGTGGTGCTCAATGAATCGGTCACGCTGGGCACCTGTGCGGTGGCGCATGGCGCGCTCACCGTCACGGTGAACGCCACGCCCCAGGTCAGCCAGCCGGCGCCGTTGTCGCAGGGCCAGACCACCAAGACCGAGAAGGTCGACATCGCCATCACCCAGCAGGGGGGGGCGCTGATGCAGCTGCCGCCGGGCGCCAAGCTGGCCGATGTGGTGCGCGCGCTCAATGCGCTGGGCGCCACGCCGCAGGATCTGCTGGCCATCCTGCAGGCCATGAAGAGCGCCGGCGCGCTGAACGCCGAGATCGAGGTGATCTGAGCATGGCCACCGCCGCCCCCAGCCCCGGCCAGGCCGGCCTGGCCAGCAGCCAGGCCCTGCGTGGCAACCGCCTGGCCAGCGATTCGCGCAACCTCGACGCGCTGCGCAACGCCGCCACCCAGGACCCCAAGACCGCGGCGCGCGAGGCCGCCACGCAGTTCGAGGCGCTGTTCATGCAGCAGATCCTCAAGAGCATGCGCGCAGCCAGTGAAGGCAGCGGCATGCTCGACAACGAGGCCACCAAGCTGGGCACCGAAATGCTCGATGCGCAGCTGGCCACCGGCAGCGCCGGCAAGCCCGGGGGGCTGGCCGACCTGATCGCGCGCCAGCTCGAGCGCCAGATGGGTGTCACGCCCAGCAGCACGCCGGCCAACAGCAGCCTGTCGCCGCTGCGCGCCAACCTGGGCAATGCCGCGCAGGTGGCCCGGGCCGCGCCGGCCGGCGCGGCGGCCAACGGCACGGCGGTGAGCGGGGCGCCGCGCGTGCCGGGCAATGCCGTGGTGGGCTTCGTGCAGCAGCACACCGAGGCCGCACGCCAGGCCGAGGCGGCCACCGGCATCCCGGCCAGCTTCATGATCGCCCAGGCCGCGCACGAGACCGGCTGGGGTGCCAAGGAGATCACCGGCCGCGACGGCACGCCGTCGAACAACCTGTTCGGCATCAAGGCCGGCGCCAGCTGGAAGGGCGCCACGGTGGACATCACCACCACCGAGTACATCAACGGCCAGGCGCGCAAGGTGGTGCAGAAGTTCCGCGCCTATGCCAGCCACGCCGAATCCTTTGCCGACTACGCGCGGCTGATGAGCGACAGCCCGCGCTATGCCGGCGTGCGCGCCGCCGGCGGCGACGCCACCGCCTTCGCCCAGGGCCTGCAGAACGCCGGTTATGCCACCGACCCGGCCTATGCCAGCAAGCTGGCGCGGGTGATCCAGACCACGCAACGCGCCCAGCGCGCGCTGGGTTGAGCGCGGCATGAGCGCGTCCACGCTCCTGACACTGGGCTCGCAGGCCCTGTTCGCGGCCTACCGGCAGGTGCAGACCACCAGCCACAACATCGCCAATGCCAACACCGAGGGCTACTCGCGCCAGCGCAACATCCAGGCCACGGCCACGCCGCAGGAGTTTGCCGGCGGCTGGCTGGGGCGCGGCGTGTCGGTGGCCACGGTGGAGCGGGCCTCGAACGCCTTTCTCACCGAGCGTGCGTCCTCGCTGAAGTCGGCTGCCGCCTCGGACGCCACGGTGTCCGATCTGCTGCGCCAGCTTGAGCAGGTGTTTCCCGGCGGCGAGTCGGGCCTGGGCAATGCCGCCACGCAGATCTTCAACGCCTTTGCCGACCTGGCCGCCGCGCCGTCCGATCTGTCGGCCCGCCAGGCCGTGATCGGCCGGCTGCAGGACTTTGCCGCGCTGGCCCACGACAGCGCCGCGCAGGTGGAATCGCTGCAGGCCAATGTCAAGAGCGACCTGGCCGGCACCGTCAACGAGGTCAACGTGCTGGCCCAGCAGCTGGCCGGGCTGAACCGCCAGATCTCCTCGGCCAGCGCCTCGGGCCATGAGCCCAATGACCTGCTCGACCAGCGCGACGTGCTGATCTCGCGCATTGCCGAGCAGGTGGATGTGCAGACCGTCACCGCCAGCGATGGCAGCGTGGGCGTGTTCGTGGCCACCGGCCAGACCCTGGTGCTGGGCGGCTCGGCCAACAAGCTCACGCTGCAGGCCGACCCGTTTGACCCCAACAAGGCCGGCGTGGGCATCACGCTCAACGGCAAGCTCACGCTGCTGGCCGACGACTTCATCACCTCGGGCCGCCTGGGCGGGCTGCTGCAGTTCCAGTCGGGTGACCTGGCCGAGGCGCGCAACCGCCTGGGCCAGTTCGTGGCCGGCGTGAGCCATGCGCTCAATGCGCAGCAGCGCCTGGGCCTGGACCTCGACCGCCAGCCCGGCACCGCCTTGTTCGAGGTGGCCGAGCCGCAGGCCCTGGCGGCCAGCACCAATGCGCGTGACGGCAGCGGCGCGGCCCTCGGCAACATCGATCTGGTGATCGAGGATGCCACCGCCTTGCAGGCCAGCGACTACCTGCTCGAGGTGGACCCGGCCGACAACAACCGCTTCCTGGTCACGCGCCTGGCCGACGGGCCCGGCGCGCAGAAGCTGTCGATCGCCAGCGGCGACGTGCTGGATGGCCTGCGCATCAGCACCGGTGCCGGCGCGCCGCAGGCCGGCGACCGCTTCCTGCTGCGCGCGGTGGCCAATGCCGCGGCCGAGCTCAGCGTGGCGCTGCGCAACCCGCGCGGCCTGGCCGCCGCCAGCCCGGTGGTGGCCACGGTGAACGCCGCCAACCAGGGCACGATGTCGGTCACCGCCACCGAGGTCGTGGCGCCACCGGCCGCCGGCTACGGCAGCCTGACCCTGCACTTCACCGACGATGCCGGTGCCTTCGAGCTGCTCGACAGCGACGGCGCCGTGCAGGGCACCGGCAGCTTCACGCCCGGCCAGGCGGTGCAGTTCGACGGCATCTCGCTCACGCTGGCCGGCGTGCCGCGCATGGGCGACCGCATCGCCATCGCGCCCAACCTGCAGCCCTCGGCCAACAATGGCAATGCGCTCAGCCTGGATGGCCTGGCCAATCGCAAGCTGGTGGGCGGGCAGCTGGCGGGCGATGCCTATGCCAGCCTGTTCTCGCAGATTGGCGTGCGTGCCCAGGGTGCCACCATCGCCGCCGACAGCGCCGGCAGCGCCTACAGCCGCGCCACCGAGGAGCTCAGCTCCGAGACCGGCGTCAATGTCGACGAGGAAGTGGCCCGCCTGATCCAGCACCAGCAGGGCTACCAGGCGGCGGCCAAGATCCTGCAGACCGCCCAGACCCTGCTCGATTCGGTGATCAGCATGGTCGGCCGCTGAACATCACCTGACCCGCCGAAGGTGACATGACATGAGAGTTTCCACCTCCCTGCGTTTCGACACCGCCATCGAGAGCCTGCAGCGCCGCCAGCGCGACCTGTCGGAGGTGCAGGCCTCGATGACCAATGGCAAGCGCATCAACAAGACCAGCGACGACCCCACCGGCGCCGCACGGGCCGAGCGCGCCTACCTGGCGCAGCAGCGCATCGGCTCCGACCAGCGCTCGGTGGATGCCAGCCGCAATGCCATGTCGCTGGGCGAGGCCACGCTGGGCCAGGCCATGGACATGCTGCAGGCCGCGCGCGAGACCATCGTCAGCGCCGGCAACGCCACCTACAGCCCCAATGAGCGCAATGCCCAGGTGCAGCAGCTGCGCAACTACCGCACCCAGCTGCTGGCCCTGGCCAACCAGGGCGACGGCGCCGGCGGCTTCGTGTTCGGCGGCCAGACCGCGGGCACCGTGCCCTTCCTCGACATGCCCGGCGGCGTGGCCCTGGCGCCCACCGCGGCTGCCGGCCAGACCCAGGCCTCCACGCGCGAGCAGATGCCCACCACGCTGGATGGCCAGGCCATCTGGCTGTCGGCGCGCAGCGGCAACGGCGTCTTCGTCACCGGCCAGGCCGCTGTCAACTCGGGCGAGGCCTGGGTCAGCGCCGGCAGCGTGGCCGATCCGGCCGCCATCACCGGCGCCGCCTATGAACTGGTGTTCAGCGTGTCGGGCGGCGTCACCACCTTCAGCGTGCTGCAGGACGGCGCGCCCACCGCGCTGTCAGGCGTGGGCTACACCTCGGGCAGCACGATCGCGCTGGACGGCATGGCCTTCAGCATCACCGGCCAGCCGGCCGATGGCGACACCTTCACCGTGGCGCCTTCGATGCCCGAGCTGAGCCCGTTCACCGCGCTCGACCGCGCCATCACCGCCTTGTCCGATCCCAATGCCAGCGGCTCCGAGGTGGCGCAGGCCGTGTCCAGCGGCCTGCGCGACCTGGACGCGGTGATCGGCCAGTTCCAGTCGGCGCGCGCGCAGGCCGGCACCGACCTGAACCGGCTCGACGCGCTGGACAGCCGCAACCAGGACCGCATGCTGTGGGCCAAGACGGTGCAGGCCAATGTCGAGGACGTGGACATGGTGCAGGCCATCTCCGACTACAAGCAGCAGGAGAGCGGCTACCAGGCCGCGCTGCAGAGCTACGCCATCGTGCAGCGCATGTCGCTGCTCGATTTCCTGAAGTGACCGCTTCGTTTCCATGGCCGCTTTGGCGGACACTCCCGGCATGACTGAGCACACCACCGATCATCGCGTCCTCGGGCAGGTGGCCCTGGGCTACTCGCCGATGATCGATCGCCACCGGGCGATCACTGCGCTGCGGCTGACCGTGTTTCCGGTGCAGCCCGAGGCGCGCCCCGATGCCGCCGAACTGCTGGCCCTGCTGGCCGAGGCCTGGCCGGCCGAGGCCGGCCGCCTGTCGCTGAACATCGCCGGCGAGGCCCTGCTGGGCCAGCTGCTGGCCAGTGAACTGCCGCCGCACCTGATGCTGGAGCTGCCGGCCTTCATCGCCGCCGATCCGGCGCACAGCGCGGCGCTGGCCGCGCTGTACAAGAACGGCAACACCCTGCTGATCAAGGGCCGGCCGCTGGCGCCGCTGCCGCGCGAGGTGCTGCCCTGCTTCGCCTACTCGATCATCGACCTGGCCGACGAGCGCCGCGACGGCCTGCCGCCGCCCGGCGGCGTGTCGCGCACCATCCCGCATGTGCAGTCGGGCGTGCGCACCATCACCGAGATGAACGACGCCTTCGGCCGAGGCGCCATCGCCGTGCTGGGCTGGCCGATCGACGATCCGGCCGTGGGCGCGGGGCCGCGCGCCGGCCAGGCGCGGCCCGAGCTCACCGCCATCGTCGAGCTGATCAACCGGGTTGACCGCGGCGAGGCCATCGAGCGGCTCGAGGCGGTGATGAAGAACGACCCGACCATGGCCTACAAGCTGCTGCGCTACATCAACTCGCCGGCCTTCGGCCTGAGCGTCGAGATCAGCTCGTTCCG
>CAYPDO010000209.1:0-7540 GCA_964409495.1 uncultured Bordetella sp. | reverse complement strand
TGAAGTCAGTCATTCCGCTCGGCATCCGCATGTGGCCCACGGCACGCCACGGTGCCTCGGGCCGAGGACGTCGGGTGCCGGGCTGACGCAGGTAAAGGAAGAGCCGGGGCGCGGGAGCGACCTGGCGGGGGACACGGAGTCAGCCCGGTACCCGGCGGCCTTGGCCCCGCTCCATACGCAGCAAGCGAGCGACCGGAAGAGAAGGCTTCAAGCCGAGGCCGCAGCCGCCTTCACCATCGCCCGCGCAATCACGATCTGCTGGATCTGCGTCGTGCCCTCGTAGATGCGGAAGATGCGTACATCGCGGTAGAAGCGCTCGATGCCGTATTCGCTCATGTAGCCGGCGCCACCCAGAATCTGCACCGCGCGGTCGGCCACGCGGCCACACATCTCGCTGGCGAACATCTTGCAGCAGCTGGCTTCCAGCGCCACGTCACGGCCTTCGTCACGCTTGCGCGCGGCGTCCAGCGTCATGCACTCGGCCGCGTACAGCTCGGCCTGGCTGTCGGCCAGCAGGGCCTGCACCAACTGGAACTCGGCAATCTTCTGGCCGAACTGCTGGCGCTCCATCGCGTACTTCAAGGCATCGTCCAGCATGCGCCGGGCCACGCCCACGCACACCGCGGCGATGTGGATGCGGCCCTTCTCCAGCACCTTCATCGCGGTCTTGAAGCCGCGGCCCTCCACGCCGCCGATCAGGTTGGCGGCCGGCACGCGCACGTTGTCGAACACCACATCGCAGGTGTGCGCGCCACGCTGGCCCATCTTCTTGTCGGGCTTGCCCAGCGAGATGCCCGGGCTCTTGGCATCCACGATGAAGGCGGAGACACCGCCCGCGCCCTTGTCGGCAGGGTTGGTGCGCGCCATCAGCGTGAACACACCCGCCTGCGGCGCATTGGTGATGTAGCGCTTGCTGCCGTTGACGATGTAGTGGTCGCCGTCCTTGATCGCGGTGGTGCGCAGCGAGGCGGCATCCGACCCAGCCTCGGGCTCGGTCAGCGCAAAACTGGCCATCACCTCGCCGGTGGCCATCTTCGGCAGCCACAGGTCTTTCTGCGCGGGCGTGCCGTCCATCAGGATGCCCATCGCGCCAATGCCCACCGTGGTGCCGATCACCGAGCGGAAGGCCGGCGAGGTCTGGCACAGCGCCAGCAGCACGCGCACCTCCTCTTCCATCGTCAGGCCCAGGCCGCCGTAGGACTCGGGGATGGTCAGGCCGAACAGGCCCAGCTCGCGCATCTGCTGCACGATGTCTTCGGGGATCTGGTCGGTCTCGGCCACCTCGTGTTCGGCCGGCACCAGGCGCTCGCGCACGAAGCGGCGCACGGCATCGCACAGGGCGGTGAGGGTGTCTGGGTCGCGGATCATGGCTTACAGCGTCTCCGGGGTGCCGAGGATGGCCGTGGCCTGGCTGCTCAGCGTGCCGCCATTGCCGTGGCACAGCGCCAGCTTCGCGTTCGCCACCTGCCGCGCGCCGCCCTGGCCACGCAGCTGGCGCACGCCCTCGATCAGCGTGTAGATGCCGTACATGCCGGGGTGCACGCAGCTGAGGCCGCCGCCGTTGGTGTTGACCGCCAGCCGCCCGCCCGGCGCGATGGCGCCGCCTTCCACGAACGCACCGCCCTCGCCCTTGGCGCAAAAGCCCAGGTCTTCCAGGAACAGGAGGGTGTTGATGGTGAAGGCGTCGTACAGCGCCACCACGTCCATGTCCTTCGCGGCCAGGCCGGCCATCGCATAGGCCTGCGCGCCCGACTGGCTGGCGGCGGTCACGGTCAGGTCGTGCATGCTGCTGATCTGGCGGTTCCAGCAGGCGGTGGCGGCGCCCAGCACATGCACCGGCTTGTGCGGCAGGTCGCGTGCGCGCTCGCTGCGCACCAGCACCAGCGCGCCGCCGCCATCGGTCACCAGGCAGCAGTCGCGCACGCTCAGCGGGTCGCTCACCATGCGCGCGTTCAGCACATCGTCGATGCTGAGCGGGGCGCGCATGAAGGCCTCGGGGTTCAGCCGCGCCCAGGCGCGCGCCGCCACCGCCACCTCAGCCAACTGACGCCGCGTGGTGCCGTACTGGTGCATGTGGCGCGAGGCCGCCAGCGCATAGGCGCTGACCGGCATCGCGGGCTCATACGGCTGCTCGTAGGGCTGCGGGTCCAGCGCACGGCGCGCCTGGCCGATGGCGCTGCGGCTGAGCGTGCTGGTGCGTTGCGCGCTGCCGTAGCACACCAGCACCGCATTGCACTGGCCGCTGGCCAGCGCGCGCATGGCCGGCAGCAGGTGGGCGATGAAGCTGCTGCCGCCCAGCATGGTGCCGTCGATGTAGTTGGCATTGATGCCCAGGTGCTCGATGGCGGGCATCACCCACATCGAGGCGCCGGCGCTGCAGGTGGCAATGCCGTCGATGTCGGCCATCGTCAGGCCGGCATCGGCCACGGCCAGGCGCGCGGCATGGGCCAGCAGCGACATGTCGTCGTGGCCATGGGCCTCGCCGCAGCCGAAGGTGGCCACGCCGGCAATCGCGCAGGCGCCGCGCAGCGCGCGGTTGTCAGGGGTGCGGGCGGGGCGCATCAGGCGGCTCCTGCTTCGATGGCGGCGATGGGATCAAAGAGCACCAGGCCCTTGCCGTCCTTGCTGACCTGCACGCGCGCCTGCACGCGCTGGCCGATGCGCACCTCGGTGGGGCCCAAGCCCTCCACGCGGCTCATCAGGCGGCAGCCTTCGTCCAGGTCGATCAGGGCCACGTTGTAGTCCCCGCCGTCGGCCGGCTTGCGCCGTACCACGGTGGTGGCGTAGACGGTGCCGGTGCCGGCCGGGGCCTCGAAGGCCAGCGGGGCGTGGCCGCAGTGCGGGCACAGCTCACGCGGCTGGAACACGGCCTGGCCACAGCCGCCGCAGCGCTGGATCAGGAAGCGGCCTTCGTCCAGCGCACGCTGGTAGGCCTGGTGGGCGTTGCCGGTCGGTTCGTTTGCGTCGGCCATGGCTTCAGTCGAGTTTGATGTTGAGGTCTTTGATGAGCTTCGCGTACAGCGGGCCGTCCTTGCGGATCACCTCGGCAAAGGCTTCGGGCGTGCTGCCCACCGGCACCTGGCCCAGGTCGTCGATGCGCTTGCTCACCTCGGGCAGGCGGGTGATGCGGGCAATCTCGGCCGAGAGCCTGGCCACCACCGGTGCCGGTGTGCCGGCCGGCACGAAGAAGCCGAACCAGCCCTTGGGATCGAAGTGCTGGTAGCCCAGCTCCGACAGCACCGGTGCCTCGGGCGCCATCTTCAGCCGCTCGGTGCCGGTGACGGCCAGCACCTTGAAGGCGCCGGACTGCACATGCGCCCGCGCCGTGCCGGCGTCCACGAAGGCGGCGCTGATCTGGCCGCCCAGCAGGTCGTTGACCATCGGCGCAGCGCCCTTGTAGGGCACATGCACCAGGTCCAGCCCGGCCTGGGCCTTGAGTGCCTCGCCCTGGATGTGCGAACTGCTGCCGGCGCCATAGGTGCCGTAGCTGTGCTTGCCGGGCTGGCTCTTGATCAGCGCCACGAACTCGGCCACGTTCTTCACCGGCAGGTTCTTGGGCACGGCCAGCAAGCTGGTGCTGCTGGCCAGCATCGAGACCGGAACCAGGTCCTTGTACGGGTCGTACGGCAGCTTCAGCAGCGTGGCGCTCTGGATGATGGCGGTGATGCCCAGCAGCACGGTGTGGCCGTCGGGCGCGGCCTTGGCCACGGCGTCGTTGCCCAGCACGCCGCTGGCGCCGGGCTTGTTCTCCACCACCACGTTCTGGCCCAGGCCGGTCTGCAGGTGCGTGGCCACCAGGCGGGCCAGGATGTCGGTCGCGCCGCCAGGGGCATAGGGCACCACCAGCTTGATCGGCTTGCTGGGCCAGGCGGCGGCCTGGGCCGTGGCCGTGCCGGGCAGGGTGGCCAGGGCCAGCGCGGTGCACAAGGCCAGGCGCAGGGCCCGGCGGCGGCCATGGGCCGGTTGGGGGATGTTCATGGTTCTTGTCTCCTGGTTCACTGTTCCATTGCCCGGGCGATCAGTTCCTTCATCACCTCGTTGCTGCCGCCGTAGATGCGGCCCACGCGGGTGTCGGCATACAGGCGGGCGATCGGGTACTCCATCATGTAGCCGTAGCCGCCGTGCAGCTGCACACATTCGTCCACCACCTGGCACACGGCATCGCTCACCCAGCACTTGGCCATCGCCGAGGTGGGCAGGTCGAGTTCGCCGCGCAGCGCGCGCGCCACCAGGTCGTTGACGAAGCTCTCGGCGATGCTGGCCTTCATCTGGCACTCGGCCAGCTTGAAGCGCGTGTTCTGCATGCTCATCAGCGTCTGGCCGAAGATGCTGCGCTGCTTCACATAGGCCAGGGTCTCGGCGATGGCGCGCTGCATCGTGGCCACGCCGCCGGCGGCGATGATCAGGCGCTCGCGCGGCAGTTCCTCCATCAGCTGGATGAAGCCGCGGCCTTCCTGCGTGCCCAGCAGCTGCGCCTGAGGCACGCGCATGTCCTCGAAGAACAGCTCGGCGGTGTCCACCGTGTGCTGGCCCACCTTGTCCAGCAGCTTGCCGCGGCGAAAGCCCGGCGTGGCCGTGTCCACCAGCACCAGGCTCACGCCCTTGCCGCCTTTCTCTTCACCGGTGCGGCACACCAGCACCACCAGGTCGGCGTGGTAGCCGTTGGTGATGAAGATCTTGCTGCCGTTGATGACGTAGTCGCTGCCGTCCTTCACCGCCCGGGTGCGGATGGCCTGCAGGTCGGTGCCGGCGCCGGGCTCGGTCATGGCAATCGCCGCCACGCACTCGCCGCTGGCCATCTTCGGCAGGTAGCGATGCTTCTGCGCCTCGGTGCCGTAACGCAGCAGGTACTGGGCCACGATGCCCGAGTGCACGCTGTTGCTGAAACCGCCGGCCATCTGCCGCGCCCAGGTCTGCAGGATGACCATGTCGTGGCGGAAGTCGCCGCCACCGCCGCCGTATTCCTCAGGAATGCTGGCGCACAGCAGGCCGGCCGCGCCGGCCTTGTTCCACAGGCCGCGGTCGCCGTGCTTCTGCGCGCGCCAGCGGGCGTCGTGCGGCAGCATCTCCTTCTCGGCGAACCTGGCGGCCGTGTCGGCCAGCATCTCGAGTTCGGGCGTCAGCCACTCGGGCTTGGGGCTCTGGATCATGGGGTCGTCCCGTTCAGATCGCCACGACGGCATCGCCCACCAGCTTCACCTGGCCGGCCTGGTTGACGGTTTGCAGCGTGAGGCGGGCGCGGCGCTCGCCGGCTTCCTCGAAGATCTCGGTGACCGTGCCGCTGCAGGTGATGGCGTCGCCCACCTGCGTGATGGCGGTGAAGCGCACGCCGTACTCGCGCAGGTGCTGCTGGGGCACCCAGTTGGTGAGCAGCCGGCTCAGCCAGGCCATCGACAGCATGCCGTGGGCGAACACGTCGGGGTAGCCGGCGCGCCTGGCGAAGTCGATGTCCACGTGGATGGGGTTGTGGTCGCCCGAGGCGCCGCAGTACAGCGCCAGCGTCAGGCGCGACACGGGTTCGGTGGTGAAGGCGGGCAGGGCGTCGCCCACCGTCAGATCGCGCAGGTTCACGGTGCTCATCTCAGGCATTCCTCACCACGGTGGTGCCGACCAGATCGGCCACATGCTCGCCACGCTGGTTGGTGACGCGGGTCTCGCGCACCACGAACTCCAACGCGCCGCCCTTCTTGTCGTAGATGTCGGCAATGCGCTGCTGGAAGGTCAGCCGGTCGCCGGCATGGATGCCGCCGTGGTAGCGGAAGCGTTGCTCGCCGTGCAGCACCTTGGCGATGTCGATGTCCAGCAGGTCGCGCAGGGCGCCGGGGTTGGGTGCATCCATCTCCAGGCAGAACAGGAAGCTGGGCGGCACCGGCAGGCCAGGGTGGCCGGCGGCCCTGGCCGCGTCTTCGTCGGTGTAGACCGGGTCGGTCTGGCCGATGGCCTTGGCGAAGAACTTCAGCCGGCCTTTCTCCACGTCCACGGTGAAGGGCGGCAGCGTGTGGCCGATGTAGGCTTTGTTCAACATCTCAGTGGCTCCTCTCGTAGAGCGTGACGACGCAGGCGCCGCCCAGGCCCAGGTTGTGTTGCAGCGCCAGCCGCGCGCCTTCCACCTGGCGCTGCTCGGCCTGGCCGCGCAGTTGCCAGGTGAGCTCGGCGCACTGCGCCAGGCCGGTGGCGCCCAGCGGGTGGCCCTTGCTGAGCAGGCCGCCCGAGGGGTTGGTGACGACGCGGCCGCCATAGGTGTTGTCGCCGTCCAGGATGAACCGCTCGGCCGTGCCCGGCGCGGTCAGGCCCAGCGCCTCGTAGGTGATCAGCTCGTTGGCGGTGAAGCAGTCGTGCAGTTCCACCACGTCGATGTCTTCGGGGCCGATGCCGGCAGCCTCATACACCTGGGTGGCGGCGGCCACGGCCATGCCAGCGCCCACCAGCTGGCGCATGTCGTGGCTGTGGAAGGTGCTGGCGGTGTCGGTGGTCATGGCCTGGGCGGCGATGCGCACGCGCAGGTCCAGGCCGTGGCGGCGGGCAAAGTCTTCGCTGCACACGATGGCCGCCGCCGCGCCGCAGGTGGGCGGGCAGCACTGCAGGCGCGTGAGCGGGTCGAACACCATCGGCGAGGCCATCACCTCGTCCAGCGTGACGGTCTGGCGGAACACGGCCAGCGGGTTGCGCGCCGCATGCTGGCGCGCCTTGACCGAGATGCGCGCAAAGGTGCTGGCGGCGATGCCGTGCTCGGCCATGTAGGCGCGCGCCGCGCCGCCGAAGAACTGCGCGGCGCGCGGCACGGCCTCGTCAAAGCCCTGGTCTTGCGCCATGGTGTCGAGAAAGCGCGCCAGCGGGCTGGGCCGGTCGGTCCATGCGCCTTTCAGCGGGCCGGGCACCATCTGCTCGAAGCCGAGCGCCAGCGCGCACTCGATGGCGCCCGAGGCCACGGCCTGGCGCGCCAGGAACAGCGCGGTGGAGCCGGTGGAGCAGTTGTTGTTGACATTGACCACCGGCACGCCGGTGAGGCCCACCTCGTACACCGCGGCCTGGCCTGCGCACGAGTCGCCGAACACATAGCCCGCATAGGCCTGCTGGATGCGCTCGGCTCCGATGCCGGCATCGGCCAATGCCTTGCGCGCGGCCTCGGCACCCATCTGTGGATAGGGCGCGCTGGCGCCCGGCTTGGTGAACGGGATCATGCCCACGCCCACCACATGTACGGCGTTGCCCATGCTTGTTGTCTCCTGGCAGTGCTTGCTACGGCCGTCTTCTCGGCACAGTGTGCGCGTGGGCTGGCGCGGCGGGCAATGGCCGGGCCGGTGCCTGGGGATTGGCCGAAACGCTCAGCCTTCTGCCTGGGTTTACGCGGGGTTCTGATTTGGTTTCGGGCTTGTTGGCGCGTTGGTTTTGGTATTTGGTTTTGGTTTTGGCTGTGGCTGTGGCTGTGGCCTTGGCTTGCGGGGGGCTGCGCGAGCCAAGCCGCGCCCGGGTGCCCGGCAGCGCTCAACTGCACCGGTCCGATGCTGCGCATCGGACTGCGTTGCGGTGCTCGGATGCG
>CAYPDO010000208.1:0-7544 GCA_964409495.1 uncultured Bordetella sp. | reverse complement strand
GGCCGTGCACGGCATTGATCTGGAGGTGCGCGACGGCGAGTTCATGGTCTTTGTCGGCCCCTCGGGCTGCGCCAAGAGCACGGTGCTGCGCATGGTGGCCGGGCTGGAGAGCATCACGGGCGGCGAGCTGCGCATCGGCGGCCGCGTGGTCAACAACGTGGCGGCCAAGGAGCGGGGCATCGCGATGGTGTTCCAGAACTACGCGCTCTACCCGCACATGAAGGTCTACGACAACCTGGCCTTCGGCCTGAAGCTGGCCGGGCTGAAGAAGGCCGAGATCGACAGCCGCGTGCGCGAGGCGGCCGAGCTGCTGGAGATGGGCCACCTGCTGGATCGTTACCCCAAGCAGCTGTCGGGCGGCCAGGCGCAGCGCGTGGCGGTGGGCCGCGCCATCGTCAAGAAGCCGGGCGTGTTCCTGTTCGACGAGCCGCTGTCGAACCTGGATGCCAAGCTGCGCGCGGCCATGCGCGTGCGCCTGACCGAGCTGCACAAGACCCTGCGCGATGCCGGCCATGCCAGCACGGTGGTCTACGTCACGCATGACCAGACCGAGGCCATGACCATGGGCGAGCGCATCTGCGTGCTGAAAGACGGCCGCATCCAGCAGGTGGACACGCCCACCACGCTGTACAGCCGCCCGGCCAATGCCTTCGTGGCCGGCTTCATCGGCTCGCCCGAGATGAACCTGCACCCGGTGCGCCTGGGCTCGGCCGGCGACGGCCTGGCACTGGCCTGGGGCGACGGCGCCCACAGCGTGCTGCTGCCGCTGCCCGATGCCAAGGCCGCCCGGCTCAAGCTCGATGCCGGCAGCCCGCTCACACTGGGCCTGCGGCCCGAGCACATCAGCGTGCTGCCGCCGGCCGGCCGCGCGCTGGCGCTGCCGGGCACGCTGCGCTTCATGGAGCACATGGGCAGCGAGGTGTTCGTGCACCTCACGCTGGGCGGCCTGCCCTTCACCAGCCGCGTGGCCGCCGATGCGCTGGGTGATCTGGCCGGCAAGGCCCGGGGCGATGCCCAGCTGTTCCATCTGCAGCCCGAGGGCTGCCAGGTGTTCTGCCCCACCAGCGGCCAGAACCTGCTGCTGTGATGGCCGGGCAAGCCACACCGATCTCGCGCCGCGCGCTGTTGGGTGCGCTGTCGGGCACGGCCACCGCCGCGGCGCTGCTGCCAGCGGCGGCACGCGCCCAGGCCCCGGTGCAGCTGCGCTTCGGCTGGTGGGGCGGCGGCGAGCGCCACAAGCGCACGCTGGAGGCCATCGCCATGTTCGAGGCCCGCCACCCCGAGGTGCGCGTGAAGGCCGAGTACATGGGCTTCAACGGCTACCTCGAGAAGCTCACGATGCAGATGGTGGGCGGCACCGAGCCCGACATCATGCAGGTCAACTGGGCCTGGCTGAGCATGTTCAGCAAGGACGGCCAGGGCTTTCTGGATCTGTACCGCCACCGCGAGCACCTGGCGCTCGACCAGTTCAGCGCCGAAGACCGCCAACTGTGCGAGCTGCAGGGCCGCCTGAACGGCCTGCCGCCATCGTATTCAGCGCGGCTGTTCCTATGGAACGCCGCCGCCTTCCAGCGTGCCGGCGTGCCGCTGCCCAGCAGCTGGGAGGCGCTGTTCGCCGCCGGGCCGGCCTTCCGCCAGCGCCTGGGCGAACGCTTCTTCCCGCTCGATGGCGAGATCTACGACATGCTGCTGCTGGCGCAGAGCTGGGTCACGCAGCGCCACGGCATGGCCTACCTGCACCCCAGCGAGCCGCGCGTGGCCATGCCGCGCGAGGCGCTGCACGACTGGGTGGCCTGCTTCCAGCGCCTGAACACCCAGCATGTGGCCACGCCGCTGCGCTACCGCGCCAGCCTGGGCGGCGCCGACAAGCCCACCGAGCAGCAGCCCGACTGGGTGAACGGCCGCTGGGCCGGCAACTACACCTGGGATTCCACCATCCGCCTGCGCCAGAGCACGCTGGACAAGCAGCAGCGCCTGGCCTTGGGTGAGCCGCTGATGCTGCCCGGCGCCACATCCTCGGGCGTGTTCGGCCGGCCGGCCATGCTGTTCTCGGCCAGCCGCCGCACGCGGCACCCCGCCTGGGCGGCACGCTTCATCAACTTCCTGCTCACCGATGCCGATGCCGCGCGCGTGCTGGGCCTGGTGCGCGGCCTGCCCGCCGCCCAGGCCGCGCTGCAGGTGGCGCTGGCCGACCGCAAGCTGATGCCGCTGGAAAAGGCCGCCTGGCAGCAGATCCAGGCGCAGCGCGCGGCCGGGCGCATCCCGCTGCCCTCGCCGGTGTTCGAGGACGCGCGCATGCGCAAATTCCTGCGCGACGTGTTCGAACGCGTGGCCTACGACAAGCTTGGCACCGCCGAGGCCGCCGAGCGCCTGCTGAGCCACGGCAACGCGCTGCTGCGCCGCATCCACTGACCCGACCTGACGCCCCCTGACACCATGCCCAAGCACACGCACCGCCGCCTGCACTTCAGCACCCAGGCCGATCCCGACACTGGCGCCCGCGTGACCCGGCTCACGCCGCCCGACATCACCTGCCACCGCAACTACTTCTATCAAAAGTGCTTCACCAACGATGGCGGCAAGCTGATCTTCGGTGGCGAGTTCGGCCCCGGCAGCGACTGGAACTACCACCTGCTCGACCTGAAGACCGGTGACTGCCTGCAGCTCACCGACCAGCCCGACGAAAACACCTTCGGCGGCTTCATGAGCCCCGACGACAAGCACCTGTATTTCGTGCGCGCCAAGCGCCAGCTGATCCGGCTGGACCTGGCCACGCTGGCCGAAGAGGTGGTCTACGTGGTGCCCGATGGCTGGGTGGGTTATGGCACCTGGGTCAGCAACAGCGCCTGCACCAAGATGGTCGGCATCGAGATCGCCGCCGCAGACTGGTTTGCGCTGGACACCTGGGAGAAGTTCAACCAGATGTTCCACAAGCAGCCGCGCTGCCGGCTGTTCAGCGTGGACCTCAGCGGCCCCACGCAGGGCCGGCAGAACCTGATCCTGGAGCAGAAGGGCTGGCTGGGCCACCCGCAGTACCGGCCCTTCGACGACCACACGGTGGCCTATTGCCACGAGGGCCCGCACGACCTGATCGACGCGCGCATGTGGTTCATCAACGAGGACGGCACCCACCGCCGCTGCGGCAAGGCGCACGCCGCCGGCGAAAGCTGCACCCACGAGTTCTGGGTGCCCGATGGCAGCGCGATGGTCTACGTGAGCTACCGCCACGACGCGCCCGAACGCTACATCTGCAGCCTCGACCCGGTGACGCTGCACAGCCGCGTGCTCACCCAGATGCCGCCCTGCTCGCACCTGATGAGCAACCACGACGGCACGCTGATCGTCGGCGACGGCTGCGGCCAGGTCAGCAACGACAGCAGCGCCAGCAATGCCATGCTCACCGGCGACCCCTACCTGCATGTGTTCGACCTGAAGGCCGGCACCACCCGCCGCCTGGCGCGGCACGACAGCAGCTGGGGCGTCTACAAGGGCGACCGCCAGGTCACGCACCCGCATCCCAGCTTCACGCCCGATGCGCGCCAGGTGCTGTTCAGCTGCGACAAGGCCGGCGAGCCCGGCCTGTTCCTCGTCGATCTGTGAGGCTGCCGGCCTCATTGCTGCTGGCCCTGGCCGCGCTGGCGCCGTGCGGCGCCCGGGCCGAGCCGGCATCGCGGCCCCAGCTTGGCGATGCGCAGGCCGCCCAGCACAGCCGCCAGGCCGTGCTGACGCACGCCGGCGCCATTGCCGCGCCGCAGCGCGACGACTGGGATCCGCTGGCCGATGAGCGCATCACCGGCGATGCGCCACCGCCCCGCTGGCACTACGAGGTCGACCCCGCGCGCGCCGATGGCCGGCAGCGTTTTGCCAGCGTGCAGGCCGCGCTGCGCCAGGCGCATGGGGATGTGCTGGCCGGCCGCCATGCCGGCGTGGCGCGGCTGTACATCGGCATTGCGCCGGGGCTGTACCCCGAGGTGGTGGTGGTGCCGCCCACGCCGATCCCGCTCACGCTGTGGGGCCGCGGCGCCACGCCCGCCGACGTGCGCATCGAGGCCGGCCTGCATGCGCGCCTGCCGGGCGAGCGCTTCGACGCCCTGCTGGCGCCGGTGTTCGGCGCCGCCGACCAGCACCCCGACATCGCCGCGCCCTGGCAGGCCTGCCGCCGGCGCGAGGCCATCGGCACCGATTGCAGCGCCACGCTGCGCGTACGCAACCACGGCTTCCAGCTGCGCGGCGTGACGGTGGCCAACCGCTTCCAGATCGACCAGCCCGGCGCCAGCGCGCAGGCCGTGGCCCTGGTGAGCGACGGCGCCGACCGCGTGCACCTCGAGCAGGTGCAGCTGCTGGGCTGGCAGGACACGCTGTACCTGCGCAGCGCGCCCGACACCCTGGTGCGCGTGGCCGTGCACCGCAGCCTGGTGGCCGGCGATGTGGATTTCATCTTCGGCAATGCCATCGCGTGGTTCGGCCGCTCGGAAATTCGCTTCCTGGGCGCCCGGCCCGGCCGCGCGGCCGAGGCCCCGGCAGGCGTGGCCCGGGGCTGGGTGGCGGCGCCCAGCACCTCGTGGCGCGCGCCCCACGGCTTCGTGTTCGACGACTGCGATTTCACCAGCGACGGCCAGGGCATCGCCACCCCCGGCACACCGGGCCGTGTGCACCTGGCGCGGCAGTGGTTCATCGGCGCACGCTGCAGCCCCTTCGGCCAGGCCACGGCCGGGCAGCCCAACGGCGCGCGCTGCGTGCCCGAGCCGGCGCTGGCCGCCGGCGCCAGCCTGCCGGCCGATGGCCGCCTGCTGGCCGCCAGCAGCCTGGAAGCCGTGGGCAGGATGGTGGTGCTGCGCTCGCGCCTGGGCCCGCACCTGCACCCGCAGCAGCCCTGGGCCGACTGGGCCAGCCAGCCGCAGCACCCGGCCTTCCGCCCGGTACTGCCCGACAGCGACACCTGGTGGCAGCTGCTGCAGGCCGCCGGCCACGACCCGGCACGCTGGGGCTGGCGGCGGCCGGCGCCGGCGCAGCCCTGGTTGGCGGAATATCGCAACATCCTGAGCGATTCGCGCAGCGAGACGGCGCGACAATGAGCTTCGAAACAGCATTCCAAAGCATCTGAGCCATGGACGACGACGCGCTCGACAGCCGGCAACCCGAATCGGTGGCCGCGGTACTCAAGGTCTTCGCGATCCTGCAGGCCCTGGGCGAAAACGCCGAGACCGGCGTGTCCGAGCTTTCGGTGCGGCTGGCCATGCCCAAGGCCACCGTCTACCGCTTTCTGCAGACCATGAAGACCCTGGGCTTCGTGCGCCAGGACGGCGACAGCGAGCGCTACGGCCTGGCCATGCGCATGTTCGAGCTGGGCACCAAGGCGCTGAAGTACCCCGAGTTGGTGGAACTGGCCAAGCACCCAATGCAGATGCTGGCCGACCGCACTGGCGAGACCGTGCACCTGGGCATGCTGATCGACAGCGAGATCATCTACGTGCACAAGGTCGATTCACGCCACATGCTGGGCATGTACTCGCGCGTGGGCCGGCGCGCGCCGCTGCACTGCACGGCCATCGGCAAGGTGCTGATGGCCTGGGAGCATCCCGAACGGCGTGACCTGATCCTCGACGGCGCCACGTTCCAGCGCTTTCGCGACAAGACCATCGTCGACCGCGGCGCCTACCTGGACGAACTGGCGCGCGTGCGCGAGCAGGGTTTCGGCGAGGACCGCGAGGAGTTCGACGACCACATCCGCTGCCTGGGGGTGCCCATTTTTGACCGCCTGAACCAGCCGGTGGCCGGGCTGTCGGTGTCGTTTCCCACCTTCCGCTACGACGAGGCGCGCGCGCCCGAGGTGGTGGCCATGCTCACCCAGGCCAGCCGCCAGGTGTCGCAGGGCCTGGGCTGCACGCGCTTTCCGCTGGATCCGGCCGAGCCGGCCGGCCGGCGCTGAGCCCGGGCCATGAGCGCCCCCGCCGCGCCGCTGTTCCAGCGCCTGCTCCTCACCGGCGCGGCCGGCGGCATCGGCCGCCAGCTGCGGCCGCGGCTGCGCGCGCACTGCGCGGCGCTGCGCGTGTCTGACATCGGCCCGCTGGGCACGGCCGCGCCGGGCGAGGAGCTGGTCCCCTGCCGGCTGGAGGACCGTGCCGCGGTCGAGGCCCTGCTGCACGGCGTGGACGCCGTGGTGCACCTGGGCGGCATCTCGGTGGAAGACCGCTGGCAGCCGATCCTGGAGGCCAACATCGTGGGCGTCTATCACCTGTATGAAGCGGCGCGCCGCCAGGGCACCAGGCGCATCGTGTTCGCCAGCAGCAACCATGTCACCGGCTTCTATGGCCAGCACGAGACCATCGACGCGCTGGCCCCGCCGCGGCCCGACGGCCTGTACGGCGTGAGCAAGGCCTTCGGCGAAACCCTGTCGCGCCTGTACTGGGACCGCTACGGCATCCAGACCGTGTGCCTGCGCATCGGCAGCGTGACCCCCGCACCCGAGAACCGCCGCATGCTGGCCACCTGGCTGAGCATCGACGACCTGGAGCGCCTGGTGCTGGCCAGCCTGCGCACGCCGGTGGCCGGCCACAGCATCGTGTTCGGCATCAGCGACAACCTGGTGCGCTGGTGGGACAACCGCCATGCCGCCCACATCGGCTACCGGCCGCAGGATTCCAGCGAGCGCTGGCGTGCGCAGATCGAGGCCGCCGAGCCGCCCTGGCTGGATGCCGGCGATCCGGTGGTGGCCCGCCAGGGCGGACGCTTCGTGCGCCTGGGCCCGTTCGACGACCTGCCGGCGCCCGATGGCAACCCGGCATGAGCCCGCCGGGCCGCCCCGAGGGCGAATACCGGCAGGCGCAGCCTGAAGGTTGCCTGATGAGCGTCTCGCTGCACCAGGGCCCGGCCCTGCCGTTTGCGCCCAGCACGCGCTACCCCGATCCGGCCATCGAGATCCTGCACCCCAGCTTCGCGGCGCTGCGCGTGTACAGCAGCGGTGTCGAGCAGCTGGCCAGCGGCTGCCGCTGGGCCGAGGGGCCGCAGTGGTTTGGCGACCACCGCTGCCTGCTGTGGAGCGACATCCCCAACAACCGCATCCTGCGCTGGGATGCGGCCACCGGGGCGGTCACGCCCTTTCGCAGCCCGTCCAACCACGCCAATGGCCTGGCGCGCGACGCCCAGGGCCGGCTGCTGGCCTGCGAGCACCACACACGCCGCGTGACGCGCACCGAGCACGATGGCCGCATCACCGTACTGGCCGACACCATCGACGGCACACCCGGCGGCGCGCGCCTGAACTCCCCCAACGACATCGTGTGCCAGCGCGACGGCACGGTGTGGTTCACCGACCCCGAGTTCGGCCTCCATGGCTGGTGGGAGGGCGAGCCCGGCACGCCGGCGCCGCACCAGGGCGTGTACCGCATCGATGCGCAAAGCGGTCGCGTGGACTGCCCGATCACCGACCTGGCCGGCCCCAACGGCCTGGCCTTCAGCCCCGACGAGCGGGTGCTCTACGTGGTGGAGAGCCGGGCCGTGCCCACGCGCCGCATCTGGGCCTGGGATGTGGGGCCGGGCGGCGG
>CAYPDO010000207.1:4907-7548 GCA_964409495.1 uncultured Bordetella sp. | reverse complement strand
CCTCCACCTTGGCGATGGCCTGGTCGTCGATCAGCGGGCCCTGGTGCACACCGGCCTCGAAGCCGTTGCCCACCTGGATGGCACCGGCCTTGGCAGCCAGCTTCTCGACGAAGGCGTCGTACACCTTGTCCTGCACATACAGGCGGTTGGCGCACACGCAGGTCTGGCCGGCATTGCGGTACTTGCTGACCATCGCGCCCTCGACGGCCGAGTCGATGTCGGCATCGTCGAACACGATGAAGGGCGCGTTGCCGCCCAACTCCAGGCTCAGCTTCTTGATGGTGGGCGCGCATTGCGCGGCCAGGATGCGGCCCACCTCGGTGGAGCCGGTGAACGAGAGGTGGCGCACCACGCCGCTGGAGCACAGCACCTTGCCCACCTCGATCGACTGGGCGCTGTCGGCGGTGAGGATGTTCAGCACGCCCGCGGGCATGCCGGCGCGCTGGGCCAGCTCGGCGCAGGCCAGGGCCGACAGCGGCGTCTGCTCGGCCGGCTTGATGATCACCGGGCAGCCGGCGGCCAGGGCCGGCGCCACCTTGCGCGTGATCATCGCGATCGGGAAGTTCCAGGGCGTGATCGCCGCACACACACCGATGGGCTGCTTGATCACCAGGTAGCGCTTGTTGCCATCGGTGGTGGGGATGGTTTCGCCGTAGACCCGCTTGGCCTCCTCGGCAAACCACTCCAGGAAGCTGGCGCCATAGCCCACCTCGCCGCGCGCCTCGGCCAGCGGCTTGCCCTGCTCGGCGGTCATGATGCGGGCCAGGTCGTCGGCATGCTGGTGCATCAGCGCAAACCACTTCATCAGGATGGCCGCGCGTTCCTTGGCCGTCTTGGCGCGCCAGGCCGGCCAGGCCCGCTCGGCCGCCATGATCGCGTCGTGCGTCTCGATCGGGCCCAGGTTGGCCACATCGGCCAGCTTCAGGCCGGTGGCCGGATCGGTCACGTCGAAGCGGCTGTTGCCGGCCACCCATTCGCCGGCGATCAGCGCATCGGTCTTCAGCAGCGTGGGGTCGTTCAGCGTGGCCAGCGGCGAGGTCTTCATGTCCATGGGGGTCTCCGTTCAGGCGGGCATTCTGGCGTGGTGCCAGATGGCGTGGCATCAGCGTTGTTGCAACTGCTCTCAGGGTGGATGTCAACGCACCGGCACGCCCGGCAGCACGCACAGCATCTCGTACAGCAGGTTGGCGCCCAGCAGCGCGGTGTTGCCGCTGGGATCATAGGGCGGCGACACCTCCACCAGATCGGCGCCCACCAGGTTCAGGCCGCGGCAGCCACGCACGATCTCGAGCGCCTGCGGCACCGTGAGGCCGCCGATCTCGGGCGTGCCGGTGCCGCCGGCATAGGCCGGGTCGATGCCGTCGATGTCGAAGCTGAGGTAGCAGGGCGCATCGCCGATGGTCTGGCGCACGCTGGCCATCAGCGGCGCCAGCGATTGCCACCACAGCGCGTGCGCCGGCACCACGGAAAAGCCCTGCTGGCGCGGCCAGTCGAAGTCGTCGGCCGCATAGCCGGTGCCGCGCAGGCCGATCTGGAACACCTTGTCGCCCTGCAGCAGGCCTTCTTCGATCGCGCGGCGGAACGGCGTGCCGTGGGCGATGGGCTCGCCGAACATGCTGTGGTTGACGTCGGCATGCGCATCCACATGCACCATCGCCACCGGGCCGTGCCTGGCTGCGATGGCGCGCAGGATGGGCAGCGCGATGGTGTGGTCACCGCCCAGGGTCAGCGGCACGCAGCCGGCCGCCAGCACGCGCTGGTAGTAGGCCGTGATGATGGTCAGCGACTTGTCGAGCGAGTAGGTGTTGATCGGCACATCGCCCAGATCGGCCACCTGCAGCGCATCAAAGGGCGCGGCGCCGGTGGCCATGTTGTAGGGGCGCAGCAAGGCCGATTCGGCACGGATGGCGCGCGGACCGAAGCGCGTGCCGGGGCGGTGGCTGGTGCCGATGTCCAGCGGAATGCCGATGAAGGCGGCGTCCAGGCCCTCGGGCGAGTGGGTCACCGGCAGCCGCATCATGCTGGCGATGCCGCCGAAGCGCGGCATGTCGTTGCCGCCGAGCGGCTGATTGAGTGTCATGTCCGCCCCTCGTCCCATGGGTACATGGTCCGATCTCCCGAGGGGATGGCGGGCCGCCTTGGGAGCGGCCCGGCGCTCGGCCCGCCGGTCACGCTCGGCGCCCCCGAAGCCATTCGAGCACCAGCATCAGGCTGGTGGTGAAGATCGTCAGCAGCGTGGCCACGGCCGCGATGGTCGGGTTGATGTTCTCGCGGATGCCGGTGAACATCTGTCGCGGCAGCGTCACCTGCTCGGGGCCGGCGATGAACAGCGTGACCACCACTTCGTCGAACGAGGTGGCGAAGGCGAACAGCGCGCCCGAGATCACGCCCGGCGCAATCACCGGCAGCGTGACGCGGAAGAAGGTGGTCACCGGGTCAGCGCCCAAACTCAGCGAGGCGCGCACCAGGTTGTGGTTGAAGCCCTGCAGCGTGGCCAGCACGGTGGTCACGACAAAGGGCGCGCCCAGCGCAGCGTGCACGACGATCAGGCCCAGGTAGCTGTCGGCCAGGCCGATGCGTGCAAAGAACAGGTAGCAGGCCACGCCCACCACCACGATGGGCACCACCATCGGCGCGATCA